>CAYQZN010000051.1:0-14052 GCA_964421805.1 uncultured Woeseiaceae bacterium | reverse complement strand
CCTGACGAAACCACCGGCCTGACGAAACCACCGGAGACATCGATGTTCGAAGCAAGCCCCTCCCCCTATCTGGTCCCCTTCGACGGCAGCTTCCGGGTCGACGCTACGCCCACCCGCATAGCGGACGGCGGAAGCTCGGCGAAGAAGCGTCTGAAGAAACGGGTGAAGAAGCTGGCGGAACTGCAGCGCGTTCTTTATGCCCATGACCGCCATGCCGTGCTGCTGGTCTTCCAGGCCATGGATGCGGCGGGCAAGGACAGCACCATCCGCGCCGTGCTGAGCGGCGTCAATCCCGCCGGCTGCCAGGTCTTCAGTTTCGGCAAGCCGAGCTCCACCGAACTCGATCACGACTTCCTGTGGCGCACGACGCGGGTGCTGCCGGAGCGCGGCCGCATCGGCGTGTTCAACCGCAGCCAGTACGAGGAGGTGCTGGTCGTACGCGTCCATCCCGGCATCCTGGACAACCAGCGGCTGCCCGGAGCGATCGACCAGCACGCCCTCTGGGACCAGCGGCTGGAGTCCATCGCCGACCAGGAGAAGCATCTCGCCCGCAACGGCACGGTGATAATGAAGTTCTGGCTGAACGTGTCCCGGGAGGAACAGCGCCGACGCTTTCTCGACCGCCTGACGGAAGAGGACAAGAACTGGAAGTTCGAACCCCACGATGTGCGCGAGCGCCAGCACTGGGACGACTACATGGCGGCTTACGAGGCCGCCCTGAACGCCACCGCCCGGCCCTGGGCGCCCTGGTACGCGATACCGGCCGACGACAAGAAGGAGATGCGCGCAGCGGTCGCCGGGATCATCGTGGACAATCTCCGCTCACTGAACCTGCATTATCCGGTGGCCGGTGCCGCGGAAGCCTCCACCTTCGAGCAGATGCAGTCCATGCTGGAGAGCGAGTGAGTTCACAGTTTTGCCCTCCGGCAGGCCCATGACGGGCCTTTTGCCCGCACGGTCATTGTTTTTGCCCCGGGGCTGGCGTATATGTGGCTCTTCGACCAAGGGGGCTCATGGCCCGGGCGGCTATGTCTGACAGCCTGATGCAGAAGACGACGGGACACTGGCGCAGGGACGGCCAGGACCGAGAAGACCCCACGATCAACTCGGACTACAAGCGTTCCCTGCTGGCGGGGCTGCGGCTCTTCCACGGCGTCAATGCCGACGCGGTGCAGGAGCTGCTGCAGGCCTGCGACCGCCGCGATGCTTCCCGTGGCGAGGTCGTTCTGGCACCCGACTGCACCAACGAGTCGGTCTACATCGTCCTCTCCGGCAGCATGAGCGTGCATGTGGGCCATCTGGACGCGCCACCGCTGCGCAGCCTGGACGTGGGCGACTGCGCGGGCGAGATGTCGATCATCGAGAACCGTGACCCGTCGGCCTGGGTGGTGGCGGACGAGGAGTCCCATCTCATGGTGATCCACAAGGATGTCCTGTGGAATCTGGTGGACGCCTCCCATGCCTTCGCCAAGAACCTGCTGTCCGTGCTGTCCGAGAGAGTGCGCCAGCACAACAACTTCCTCGCCGACAGCATTGGCGCGCTGCGCAAATTCGAGCACCATGCCACCACGGACGCGCTGACCGGCCTCAACAATCGTCACTGGATGGAGGATATGTTCCCCCGGGAACTGTCCCGCTGCCGCGCGGACGACGAGCCTGCCTCGCTGATCATGATCGACGTCGACCGCTTCAAGTCGTTCAACGACCGTTACGGCCACGTGGCCGGCGACCGGGTGCTGTCCGAGGTGGCCGACGCGCTGCGGGCGTATTTCCGCCCGTCGGACCTGCTCGCGCGCTTCGGCGGCGACGAGTTCGCCGTCCTGCTGCCCGGGCTTTGCGCCGCCGAGGCGAAAGGCGTCGGCGAGCGTGTGCGTGCAGAGGTCTGCGGCCGCGCCCCCGGTGCCGAAGAAGGTCCCGGCTCGGCGGTAACCGTCTCCATGGGCGTGTGCGAGACGGGGCGGGACTACGACTTCCCGTCTCTGCTCCGGCGCGCCGACGATGCGCTGTACCGGGCCAAGGATCACGGACGGAATTACGTCTCGGACTGATCCTCCGGAGGGCTACTCAGACCTGCACCAGCACGTTGTCGATCAGCCTCGTACGGCCCAGCCGGGCGGCCGCGAGCACCACGAGTTCATGACTGCCGGCCGACGGTACCGCCAGATTTTTCGCCTGGCGGATGCCCACGTAATCCGGCGAGAAGCCGTTCGTCTCCAGCCTGGCCAGCGCATGGCCTTCCAGCGATGCGAAGTCGCGCTCGCCGCTCAGGAGCGCCTCGCGCAGTTCTTCCAGCACCGCGTGCAGAAGAGGCGCGATACTGCGCTCTTCCTCGGTCAGGTAGCGGTTCCGTGAGCTGCACGCGAGGCCGTCCTGCTCGCGCACCGTGGGCCCGAGGACGATGCCGATGGGCATCGACAGGTCACGGGTCATGCGGCGGATGATGAGGAACTGCTGATAGTCCTTCTGGCCGAACACGGCCACCTCCGGCCCCACCATGCAGAACAGGCGGCAAACCACGGTGGCAACGCCGTCGAAGTGGCCCGGCCGGAAACGGCCGCACAGGTCTTCCGACAGGCCGGGCACGTGCAGGCGGGTGGCCGCGTCCTCTCCGAAGGGATACACCGTCTCCGCGGAGGGGGTGAACAGGAGGTCGGCACCGGCACCTGCGAGCAGCCGCCGGTCCTCCTCCGGCGTCCGCGGGTAGTCGCCATAGTCTTCGCCGGCGCCGAACTGGGTGGGGTTCACGAAGATGCTCGCCACCACGCGCTCGGCATATTCCCGGGCCAGGCGCACCAGACTCAGATGCCCCTCGTGCAGGTTGCCCATGGTAGGGACGAAAGCGATGCGCTCGCCCGCCCGCCGCCGCTCTGCCGTCCAGCCGCGGACTTCCGCCGGCGTGCTGACCTCGTACAGCGTGCCGCCGCCTCTGTTCCGGTCCGCGGCGCTCACGAGAAACAGTGCTCCGCCGCCGGGTAGCTGCGATCCTTCACCGCGGCCACGTAAGCCTTCAGCGCCTCCAGCGGCGACGGCTGGCCCGCCATGAAGTTCTTCACGAAGCGGGGCGTGCGGCCCTGAGTGATATCGAGGATGTCGTAGAGCACCAGTATCTGGCCGTCCACCTCCGGCCCTGCGCCGATGCCGATCACGGGCACTTCCACCCGTTCGCGCACGGCGGCACCCACCTCGTTGGGCACACACTCCAGCAGCACCAGGTCGGCGCCCACGTCCTGCAGGCGTTTCGCGGCGTCCACCATCTTCTCGGCCTCCCCCGGCTCTCTGCCCTGCACCCGGAACCCGCCGATCTTGTGCACGGACTGTGGCTTCAGGCCGAGATGGGCACAGACGGGGATATCGTGGCGCGCCAGGTGCTGCACGATCTCGATCTGGCCGGCTCCGCCTTCCAGCTTGATCATCATGGCGCCGCCCTCCTGCATGAGGCGCACCGCGTTGTCGAGCGCCTGGGCCGGATCCGTGTAGCTCATGAACGGCATGTCCGCCATCAGGAAGGCCCGCTGCAGTCCGCGGGCGACGTTGCGGGTGTGGTAGATGATGTCGTCCACCGTCACGGGCACCGTTGTGTCGTGGCCCTGGATGACCATGCCGAGGGAGTCGCCGACCAGTACCACGTCGGTTGCCGCGGCATCCACCAGCAGGGCATAACTCGCATCGTAGGCCGTCAGGCAGGCGATGGGCTCGCCCTCGGACTTCATCTGCATGAGGGTGCCGACGTTGACCGGCGGCTCCGCCATATCGCGTTGCTGAAGCTGTGTGTACATCTCTCTTCTTGCTGGCTGGGTATGACGGCCGCGGTGCGACGCGCCCGGCTGGTGGCGTCAGGCGAAAGCGACCGGGTTGGGGTTGAAGAAATGTCGTCCGCTGCTGGTGCGGCGGATCTGGTCGCACAGCAGGCGGAAATCGTCGTCATTATGGACCGGATCGATGCCGGCCGCATTCACGATCAGCAGCGGCGCTTCGGCGTAATCGTGGAAGAACCGCGCATAGGCTTCGGCGAGCCGTTCCAGGTAACCGGGGTCCATGTCGCGCTCGTAGTCGAGGCCCCTGCGCGCGATGCGCTCCATGAGCACCTCCACCGGCGCCTGCAGGTACACGACCAGGTCCGGCGTGGGCGCATCGATGTCGAGCCGGTCGTAGATCTGTTCGTACAGCGAGAGTTCCTCCCGGTCCAGGTTCAGCTCGGCGAACAGCCGATCCTTCTCCAGCAGGAAATCCGCCACCAGCATCGGCCGGAACAGGTCGTCCTGGCGCAGGCCTTCCACCTGGCGGGCGCGCTGGAACAGGAAGTGCAGCTGGGTCGGCAATGCCGCCGTCCTGCCCGTGCGGTAGAAGCGCTCGAGGAACGGATTCTCCTGGGTCTCCTCCAGCAGCAGTTCGCTGCCGAAGGTTCGGGCCAGGCGCCGCGCGAGGCTGGTCTTGCCCACGCCGATGGGCCCTTCCACCACCAGGTAGCGGGGCGGCGACGGATCCGTATTGCCCTGGCGCCGCAGCGGCGTGACAGTGCTGTGGTCGGACGGGCTCATCCCTCGTCTTCGCCTCCTCGCTCCTCCATCCGCTGCTCCAGACGCTGCTCCAGACGCACGATACCCGTGCCGGCGATCCGCCGCGCCAGCGACGCGACCCGACCGAGGCCCGGGATGACGAGATCCGGTGCCACCGAGGCCAGCGGCAACAATACAAAATTTCTCTCGCCGATGCCCGGGTGCGGCAGTGTGAGGCCGGGCTCGTCGCAGACCGTCTCGCCGTGGACGAGCAGGTCCAGGTCCAGGGTGCGCGGACCCCAGCGCTCGGACTCGCTGCGCCGGCGCCCGTGAGCCCGCTCGATGGCGTGCAGTGCCCGCAGCAGTTCGGACGGTCCGAGGCGGGTCACCAGGCCCGCGACGGCATTGACGAAGTCGGGCTGGTCGGCGGGACCCATGGGGCGCGAGCGGTACAGCGGCGAGCGGGCCACCAGGCGCACCTTCGGCGTTCGGCCGATCTCCTCGAAGGCACGGCAGACCTGCTCACGAGGTGCGTCCAGGTTGCTGCCGAGCGCAACCCAGGCGGGCCGCCACACCGCCCGCCCGGTCCGGCTCAATCGCCCGAATCCCGGCGCTTGCGCCGGCGGGGACGCCGGCGGCGGCCGCTCTTCTTGCCCTCGGCGTTGCCGCTGTCCTGATCACCTCCCTGGCCACCCCGGTTACCGCCGCCGGCGGACCCGCGCACCTCGAAGGCGCCTGCCCGCTCCTCGCCGCTCATCTCCTGTACCTCGGTCCAGAACGCGGCCACCTCGGGGTCGACCTCGCCGATGCGCGAGCGCAGCAACATGAAGTCGTAGGCGGCACGGAAACGCCGATGCTCCAGGAAACTCATGGCCCGCTTGCCGCGACGCCGGTCGAAGCGGGGCTGCAGCGCGAGCATCTCGCGCATGGGGATCGCGAAGCGCTTCGGAATGGAGATCAGGGACTGCTGCCTCGCCACCACTTCTCCCGCGGCGATGCCGAGCGCCTGAGGCTCGCCCATCTTGCGCTCCGCGAGCATCTCCGCGGCCCGCGCCCGCACCGGCGCCCACAGGAATACCCCCAGCAGGAACATCGGCGTCACCGCCTTGCCCTCCGCCACCCGCTGGTCCGTGTTCGCCAGCGCCAGCGCGATGAACTCCCGGAACCTGGCCGAGACCGAGCCGTCCAGCTCGCGCCGGGTGTCCGGGAACAGCCGCCCGAACAGCCCGTGGTCAAGCAGCAACTCGAACGTGCGCCGCGCATGACCCGCCTGGAACATCTTCACGAACTCGTCGAACAGCCGGGCCGCGGGCACGTGGGCCAGCAGCGCGCTGAGCTCGGGCATCAGTTCGGCCACCTCGTCGTGGATGGTGAAGTCCAGCTTGGCCGCGAAGCGCACCGCACGGAGCATGCGCACCGGGTCTTCGCGCAACCGCTGCTCCGGGTCGCCGATCAGGCGCAGCACCCGCTCGTCGATATCCCGCGCGCCGCCCACGTAGTCCCAGATGCTGAAGTCGGCGATGTTGTAGTAGAGCGCGTTGGCCGTGAAATCCCGCCGCCACACGTCCTCGTCGATGCTGCCGTACACGTTGTCCCGCAGGATGCGGCCGTGCTGATCCAGCTCCACGTCCGCGCGCTCGTCGGTCTCGTCGGCGCTGGCGCGGAACGTGGCCACCTCGATGATGTCGCGGCCGAAGCGCACGTGGGCCAGGCGGAATCGCCGCCCGATCAGGCGCGAGTTACGGAACAGATCGCGCACCTGGTCCGGATCCGCGTCCGTCGCCACGTCGAAGTCCTTGGGCCTGAGGCCCAGCAGGAGATCGCGCACGGCGCCGCCCACCAGGAAAGCCTGGAAGCCGGCGTCCTTCAGCCGGTACAGGACTTTCAGTGCATTCTTGGAGATGTTGGCGCGCGAGACGCTGTGGTCCGGGCGCGGTATGATTATGGGAGGCTGGCCGGAGCCCGCCGGGGCTGGTTTCGACAAATAGAGTTCGCTTGTAACTGCCAAAGTGGCCCGTATAATAGCAGCCCCCGCAGGGTCGGGCAGGACAAAAAGAGCTGCGCTCCCTTCGTCTAGCGGTCCAGGACGCCGCCCTCTCACGGCGGAAACAGGGGTTCGATTCCCCTAGGGAGTGCCAACCTGCCCCCCCTCCGAGGCACCCGGTGCCTCACCGGTCGTGGCCTCACAGGATCAGTCGATGCGGCTCACCCACCCCGCCACGTTCCCGGAGCGACGTCTGCCCCGCGGGAGCCGTCCTTGAATCAGGGTGGCGAGAATCCGGATGACCAGAATCCGGATGACCAGAATCCGGACGGCGAGGGCCGGGACGCCTCCCTGCTGAAACGTCTGTTCGCGCTCGAATCCCGGGAGCGCAGCGCGGTCGTCTGGTCCTTCCTCTACTTCTTTACCCTGCTCTGCAGCTACTACCTGCTGCGGCCCATCCGCGACGAGATGGCTATCCTCGGCGGCACCGAGAATATCCGCTGGCTGTTCCTGGCCACATTCCTCTCCATGCTGGCGGTGGTGCCCCTGTTCGGATTCGTAACCGGACGCTGGCCGCGGGCGCGCTTCCTGCCCTGGGTGAACCTGTTCTGCGCGGCCAACCTGGTCCTGTTCTACCTGGCGTTCGTGAGCGCCGACGAGCACACCGTCTGGGTGGCAAGGGCATTCTTCGTCTGGCTGAGCGTGTTCAATCTGTTCGTGGTGTCCGTGTTCTGGAGTTTCATGGCGGACCTCTACGACCGGGACCAGGCAAAGCGGCTGTTCGGCATCGTCGCCGCCGGCGGCAGCGTGGGCGCCCTCGCGGGCCCGGCGCTCACCGCGCTGCTGGTCGCGCAGATCGGTTATCAGCAGATGCTGCTCATCTCGGCGGCGCTGCTCACTTTCACCGTAGTGTGCATACTGCGCCTGCGCAGCTGGGCCCATGCCCAGCCCCGGCACGAGAAGGCGCACACGGACGAGGCACTGGGCGGCGGCGTGCTGGAGGGCATCTCGCTGACGCTGCGCCGCCCGTATCTCGCAGGTGTCTCGGCGATGATGCTGCTCGCGGTCTTCGCCGGCACCGCGCTGTACATCTTCCAGGCCCAGTTCCTCGAGCAGGCTTTCGCCGATTCCAACCAGCGCACCCGGGTGTTCGCTCTGGTGGACCTGAGCGTGAACGTGCTGGCGCTGGTGGCACAGGGGCTCGTGGTCGGCCGGGTGATGCGCCGGTTCGGGCTGGGCATCACCCTCGCGCTGCTGCCGGCCGTCAGCATCGCCGGCTTCCTCGCGCTGGCGGTGACGCCGGTGCTGGGCGTGGTCCTGGCGCTGCAGGTGGTGCGCCGGGCCATGAACTACGGCATCGCCGGCCCGGCCAAGGAGGTCCTGTTCACCGTCGTCTCCCGCACGGCCAAGTACAAGGCCAAGAACTTCATCGACACCGTCGTCTACCGGGGCGGCGACGCCCTGTCCGCCCAGATCATCGGCGGGCTGCAGGCGGCGGGTGCCGGCCTCTCTGCGATCCTCGCCATGGTCATCGGCGTCTGCGCCGCCTGGCTCGGCGTGGCGTTCGCCCTCGGTCGAGGCTACCGCACGCGTTATGATCGGCGGCTGAGGGAAGAGAGAGCGATAACGGAGGCACCAACATGAGCGAATGGACACTGAGCCGCAGGGAATTGATCGCGATGGGCGCCGCCGCCGGCGGCGGCCTGCTTGCCCCCGGCCTGCTGGCTGCCGACGGTGCCGTGATGCGGCGGAAGATCCCGGCCTCGGGCGAGTTGCTGCCGGTCGTGGGACTGGGCACGTCCGGCGTCTTCGACGTGGAGCCGACGGCGGAGAATCTGGCCACCCGCGGGGAGATCGTGGACCTGATGGTGGAGCGCGGTGCCTCCGTCATCGATACCTCGCCCATGTACGGCCGGGCGGAGGACGTGGTCGGCCGCGTGGCGGAGGACCTGGGCGTGCGCGACCGGCTCTTCTTCGCCACCAAGGTGTGGACCCGCGGCCGCGAGGAGGGCCTGGCGCAGATGGAGGAGTCCTTCCGGCTGCTGCGCACCGAGACGATCGACCTGATGCAGGTCCACAACCTGGTGGACACCCGCACCCAGCTCCGGAGCATTCGCGAGCTCACGGAGGCCGGACGCATTCGCTACTCGGGCATTACCCATTACCGGGTGAGCGAGCACGACGACCTGGCTGACGTCATCGACGCGGAGCGTCCCGACTTCGTGCAGCTGAACTACTCGATCGTGACCCGCGCCGCCGCGGACAGACTGCTGCCGCTGGCCGCGGACCGTGGCGTGGCCGTGATCGTGAACCGCGCCTTCGAGGACGGCGATCTGTTCCGCGCCGTGCGCGGCCGCGACGTCCCGGAATGGGCCGTGGAAGCCGGCATCGAGAGCTGGGGGCAGTTCTTCCTGAAGTACGTGCTCGCCCATCCGGCCGTGACCTGCGTCATCCCGGGCACCTCGAAACCGAGGCACATGCGGGACAACCTGGGCGCCGGCACCGGCGCGCTGCCCGACGCCGCCCTGCGCCGGCGCATGGTCTCGTTCATCGAGTCGCTGTGACCCGTGCCGCACCGGCCGGCGACGAACCCGTCGGCCTGCTGCTGCGCCTCGCCGCGATCCTCTACGACGGCCTGCTCGTCCTGGCCCTGGTCTTCCTGGGCACCCTGCCGCTGGTCGTGCTGAACGCCGGCGAGGCGGTACCGGCCCATACCGGCTGGTATCGGCTCTGGCTGCTGGCCATCGTCGGCGGCTATTTCGTCTTCTTCTGGGTCCGGGGCGCGGAGACGCTGGGCATGAAATCCTGGCGCATCATGATCGTGGGCCGCGACGGCGGGCCCGTGACCGTGCGCCGGGCGACGCTGCGCGCCGGGGCCGCGGTGCTGTCCTGGCTGCCCTGCGGCGCCGGCTTCCTCTGGTCGGTCGTCGACAGGGACGGCCTCGCGTGGCACGACCGTCTGTCCGGCACGAAGCTGGTGCGTTCGGTGAAGCGCCGCTAGCCGGCGCCGCTCAGCGCACGCGGGACAGCACGAATGCCGTGACCGCCAGCAGCGCCACGGTGGGCAGCCAGGCGAGCACGGCCGGGTTCAGATTGAACACCACCCCGGTGTTGGCCAGCATGCGGCTGGCGAGGAAATAGGCGAGCCCGATCAGCACCCCCACCATCAGCCGCCCGCCCGCGCCGGCGCTGCGCAGGGAGCCGAAGACGAAACCGATGGCCAGCACCGGCATCAGCGTGATGGTCAGCGTGGAGGCGATGCGGTTCCAGAGCTCGGTCTGATAGGTGGTCGCGTCCAGCTCGTTCTTCTTCAGGTAGCCGATGTAGCTGAGCAGGCCACGCACGGACAGGCTGCCGGGTTTGACCACCGCGATGCCCAGCACCTCGGCGTCCACCCCGTAGTCCTCCACCGTGCGGGGCTGACGGCTCGCCGTCGCCCCCTCGTCGGTGAAGCGGGTACGGGCGAAGTTCTCGAACACCCAACGCTCTTCGGCATCCAGGCCCGCGTTGTCGGCGTGGCTGATCGACGCGAGCCGCCGGTCCGGGCCCAGCTCGAACAGGTAGACGCCGCCGAACTCGAACTCGCTGCTGATGCGCTCCACGTTGAAGATGGTGCTGCCGTCGCGCACCCAGGTGCTGCGTCCGCCGGTCAGGCCGGCCTCCTCGTTCTTCGCCACGCTGCGATACTTGCGGGCGAACTGGTCCAGCGGCGGCGCGAGGTACTCGCCGAGCACGACCGTGCCCAGCATGACCAGCGCGCCGGCCACCGCCACGGAGCCGGCCAGCCGGTAGTGAGAGACGCCGGAGGCACGCATGACCACCAGCTCGCTGTGGCCGGCGAGTGTGCCGAGGCCCAGCAGTGCACCCAGCAGGGTCGCCACCGGCAGCATCTGCACGGCCAGCAACGGCAGCCGCAGCAGCGTGTAGACGGCCGCGTCCCAGGTGTCGTAGCGGCCCACCGAGGTGTCGTCCAGCTGGGCGATGAACTCGAAGAACCCGGCCAGCGCGAGCAGCACCGCGACGACGATCAGGGTCGTCGACACCACCGAGCGCACCAGGTAGAGCGTGAATACCTTCATGTGCGCCGCCCCGGCAGCAGCCGCCAGAACCAACCGTTCTGCGCCCCCAGCAACACGATGCCCAGCAGGAATATGAGCGCGTGCACCCACCACATGCCGAGGGCGGGCGAGAGTTCACCCTGCTCCACCCACACCTGGGCGGCGCCGAGCAGGTTGAAATAGATGAAGTACACCAGCACGCCCGCGAGCATCTTGCCGTAGCGGCCCTGGCGGGGGCGGCTCTTGGCCAGCGGCACGGCCAGGAAGGCGAGCAGCAGCGCCGAGATGGGCACCGAGACCCGCCACTGCAGCTCCGCCGCGGCCTGCAGGTCGTCCGAGGCCAGCAGTTCGTCGGTGCTGCGGGCCTCGGCTTCGAAATCCGGCTCGCGGGGTGCCGGCACCTTGTAGGGGATGCCGTGTTCGGCGAACTCCACGATGCGGAACTGGTGCTCGCCCGGCCTGCCCTCGTAACGCCGGCCGTTCTCCAGCACGATGTAGCGCGTCCCCGGATCGGCCGAGGGACGCTGGCTGCCTTTCTCCGCCAGCACCACCTCCAGCGCGCCGCCCGTCCGGCGCTGCAGGAAGACGTTGGTCAGCGAACCGTCACGGTCCACCCGCTCGGCGTAGATCACGGCGTCACCCTGCCCCGCACTGGTGAAGCGGCCCGGCTCGATGGCGCTGAGATCCACCCGCTGCTCGGCGACGGTGGCGATGCGCTGCACCTCGCGCAGCGCGCGCGGCCCGAGATCCAGCGACAGCCAGCCCACCAGCAGCGCCAGCGGCACGGCGAGCCACGCGAGCGGGCGGTACATCGCGCCGGGCCCCATGCGGCAGGCCATCATGGCCGGCATCTCGCTGTCCCGGTACAGCCGCGCCAGCGCCAGCATGATGGCCAGGAACAGGCCGAACGGGATCAGGATGGTCAGATACTGCAGCGCGGTCAGACCGATGACGCTGAACACGGCATCCCGTGGCAGCTTGTCCTTGGCCGCGTCGCCGAGGACCCGCGCGAACTGGTTGCTGAGCAGGATGAAAAGCAGCACGGCGGTGACCGCAGCCCAGGTGCGGGCCGCTTCGCGCAACACATAGCGATCGAGTATCTTCATCGCACTGTCTATATGGACCCGCTTAACTTCGCTGCCACAATTGGGCTAGAATCCCGGCTTTCCCGCAGAGCGCGCCGGCACGGCGACGTGCCCTAAGCTCCCGGCACACAACAAGAAACTGCATGATCCGGTGCGCTGCACCACGGAGTCAAGCGAGGGCGAGGCCCGGCGGCTCCGGGAAGCGGGCGCACGGACGCTGCACCGAGGTTCATCCATGGAATATTTCACCACCAGCGGCGACGCCGCGAAACGCGCAACGGAATGCGCCATCGTCGGCCTGTATGCGAACGGCGCCTTCGACGCCGGGGCCGGCGAACTCGACGAGGGCGGCGGCGGCCTGCTGGGGAAGCTGAAGAAGTCCGGTGACATCTCGGGCAAGCTGGGTCAGGCCAGTCTCATCCCGGCGCCGGCGAAGGTGAAGTGCAAGCGCGTACTCGTCGTCGGACTGGGCAAGAAGAGCGAATTCGGCGTCCGTCAGTATCGCAAGGCGCTGGACGCCGCCTTCGGCGCGCTGTCCTCCACCGGAGTCACGGAGGCCGTGTCCTATCTGCACCGGGACAAGGTGGCCGACACGGACGCGTATTACCTGGCGCGCTACGCCGCCCAGACCCTCGGCGACCGCCTGTACCGCTTCACGAAGATGAAGTCGAGCAGCCGCGACGGCGGCCTGAAGCTGAAGAAACTCGGCTTCGGCGTGGATTCGAAGGCCGACGGCGACGCGGCGCTGGAAGGCGCCCGGCACGGGCAGGCGATCGTGCGCGGCATGGACCTGGCGCGGGAGCTCGGCGATCTGCCCGCCAACGTCTGCACGCCGAGCTACCTGTCGCAAGAGTCCGGCCGGCTCGCGAAACAGTACCGCCCGCTCAGCATCGAGGTGCTGGAAGAGAAGGACATGGAGCGCCTCGGCATGGGCGCCCTGCTGTCCGTCACCGCGGGCGCCGAGGAGCCGGCCAAGCTCATCGTCATGAAGTATCAGGGCGGGGCCGACGACGAGCCGCCCGTCGTCCTGGTGGGCAAGGGCATCACCTTCGATACCGGCGGCATCTCGCTGAAGCCGGCGCCCGCCATGGACGAGATGAAGTACGACATGTGCGGCGCCGCCGCCGTGATCGGCACCATGCAAAGCGTGGCGGCCATGCAGCTGCCGATCAATCTGATGGTGCTGGTGCCCACCTGCGAGAACATGCCGAGCGGCCGGGCGACACGGCCGGGCGACATCGTCAAGAGCATGTCGGGCAAGACCATCGAGGTCCTGAACACCGACGCCGAGGGCCGCCTGATCCTCTGCGACGCGCTCACCTACGCCCAGCGCTACGAGCCCGCCGCGCTGATCGACGTGGCCACGCTCACCGGCGCCTGCGTGATCGCGCTGGGCAACCACAACAGCGGCCTCATGGCGAACGACGACGGCCTGGCGGAGGAACTGCTGGCGGCAGGCCGGCGTGCGGACGACACGGCCTGGCGCCTGCCCATGGGAGAGGACTACGAGAAGCAGCTGAAGAGCAATTTCGCGGACTTCGCCAACGTGGGCGGCCGCGAGGGCGGTGCCATCACCGCGGCCTGCTTCCTGTCCAAATTCACCCGGGACGCCACCTGGGCGCACCTGGACATCGCCGGCACCGCCTGGCGCTCGGGCAACCGCAAGGGCGCGAGCGGGCGGCCCGTGCCGCTGCTGGTGGACTACCTCATCGAGCGCGCCGGCGCCCGGAACTGACGGGCGCCGTGTCCGCGCCGCGGGTCGACTTCTACATCCTCGCCGCCGGCGGTGAAGACGCGCGCCGGCGCTTCGCCTGCCGTCTGGCCGAGAAGGCCTACCGTCTCGAGCACCGCGTACATCTGCACGCCGACGACCCGGCCGCGGCCGAGGCGCTCGACGAGCTGCTATGGACCTTCCGCGACGGCAGCTTCCTGCCCCACGAGACGCTGCCGAACGAGAGCGGCGCCCCGGTGACTATCGGTTACGGCGAATCCGCGCCGGAGTCCGCGGACCTCGTCATCAACCTGTCCGCCGGCGTGCCCGATTTCGCGCTGGAGCTGCCGCGCATCGCGGAGCTGGTCGGCGGCGACGAGCAGACCCGCGCCGAGGCCCGACGCCGATTTATCTTCTATCGCGAGAAAGGCTATCCTCTCGATACCCACGAGATCGGCTGACAGCGCGGAGCGGACCATCAGCGAACCGGACGACACTCACGACACTGGCGAAACCGGCGACGACGATATACCGACCCTGACGGCAGTGGTCGACGAGGTCGCACCGGCCCGGCCGACCGACGTCGCAGAGGCGGAACCGATTGGTATCGAAGAGGCCGGGCCGGCCGGCATCGACCAGGCGGCGCTGGCGGAACTCGAGGTCCGGCTCGCCTCCGCCAGCCTCGACCTGACCGACCGCCTGCTGCACACCGCATTCC
>CAYQZN010000050.1:2233-14420 GCA_964421805.1 uncultured Woeseiaceae bacterium | reverse complement strand
GCCCGTTCGACGACTACCGGGCGCTGGTCTGCGTGTTCCTGTTCGGCGGCAACGACTCTTTCAACATGCTGGTGCCGCGCAGCGACGCCGAGTACGGCGTCTACGCGGCCTCGCGCCAGAATCTCGCCATCGCACAATCAGAGCTGCTGCCGATACAGCCGCTGGCTTCCGACGGCACGGATTACGGACTGCATCCGTCCATGCCCGAGGTGCAGGGCCTGTTCGAGAGCGGGCGGGCCGCGTTCGTGACCAACGTGGGTCCGCTGATCCAGCCGGTGACCAAGGCCGGGTTTCAGGCCGGCTCGGCGGTGCTGCCGCCTCAGCTGTTCTCCCACAACGACCAGCAGGACCAGTGGCACTCGCTGAAGGGTACGAACCAGACGGCGACGGGCTGGGCCGGGCGCATCGCCGACCTCGTCCGCCTGGAGGTCGCCGGGCAGCAGCTCGCCACCAATGCCTCGTTGTTCGGCAACACCCTGTTCCAGTCGGCCAGCGAGACCGTGGCCTATGTGATGGGACCGCAGGGTCCGGTGCCCTTCGAGGGCTTCGGCGACAGCGGCATCTTCCTGGAGCAGCGCCGGGCGTTCGAGCGCATCATCGGCGGCGACTACGGCTCCATCTACGAGCGCGGTTTCGCCGAGGTGCAGCAGCGGGCGGTCGATGCCGCGGATCGGGTCAGCGGTGCCATTGCTTCTGCGCCGGAGCTTGCCACGGCGTTCCCGGCCTCCCAGCTCGGCGAGCAGCTGCGTACCGTGGCGCGGCTGATCGCCGTCCGCGACGAACTCGCCATGGAACGCCAGATCTTCTTCGTGGCCACCGGCGGCTTCGATACCCACGACGATCAGGCGGAGCTGCAGCCGGGCCTGCTGGCCGGCGTCAGCCAGGCGATCTCCGCTTTCCATGCGGCGACGGTGGAACTCGGCATCGCCGACAGCGTCACCACGTTCACCCAGTCGGACTTCGGCCGCACGCTGACTTCGAACGGCGACGGCACGGATCACGGCTGGGGCGGCATCCAGATGGTGGTCGGCGATGCCGTGAGGGGCCGCGAGCTGTATGGAACCTATCCGCTGCTGGCGATCGACGGGCCCGAGGACGTCGGCGGCGGGCGCATGATCCCGTCGGTCTCGGCCGACCAGTATGCGGCGACGCTCGCCCGCTGGTTCGGCATACCGGACGCAGACCTCGGCCTGGTGGCACCTCACATCGACAACTTCGTCCAGCGCGATCTCGGCTTCCTGCTCTGAGGCGCCGGAGGCCGCGTCGAGGTTCTGTCCATCCTGCCGCTCATCCGTTATTCACGGGGCCGCGAACACAGTCGCGAGTCATACGACAACCCCAGAGGAGAGAGCGACATGACAAGGACGATCCTGGCAAGGACGACGAACCCTTCCAACATCCGCACCGTGCTGGCGATGGGACTGCTGCTGCTGGCGGCGACCACCACCGCGGTCGCGGGCCATCACAAGAACATGGAGAAGAAGGCCGAGAAGGACATCGTGGACACCGCGGTGGCCGCGGGCGACTTCACCACGCTGGCGGCTGCGCTGGACGCGGCGGGCCTGGTGGGCACGCTGAAAGGCGAGGGTCCGTTCACGGTGTTCGCGCCCACGGATGCGGCGTTCGCCGCGCTGCCCGACGGCACGGTGGAGAGCCTGCTGAAGCCGGAAAACAAGGAGCAGCTGGTCTCCATCCTCACCTACCACGTAGTGCCCGGTAAGGTGACGTCCGGCGACGTCGTCAAGCTGGACAGCGCCACCACCGTGAACGGCCAGTCGGTCGCCATCGAGGCAAGCGGCGGCAAGGTGACGGTGGACGGCGCCACGATTACGGCCGTGGACATCGCCGCCAGCAATGGCGTGATCCACGTGATCGATCAGGTGATCCTGCCCGAGTGATGCGGGCGCGCTGAACCGGGTCGGTGCCAGGGACGGCGCCGGCCCGCAACCGGCCGGAGGGCCGGCACGGCCGTGACGGGCCGTGCCGGCCCTTCTTTTTTGGCGGTCGCCGGCGCCGCAGATGCCGCGGCGGCGCAAACTTGTTAGCCTTCCGTTCCGGATTCACAGCCAGAGAGGATGAGCGACATGGCCGAGGGCCCCGACGAGAAAGAAATGGAGATGTCCGTCGACGAGCTGTATCGGGAGGAGGTCTTCACCGATCAGCGGGTGGGGACGATCCGGCGGATGACGCCGGTCACCGCCGAGGGCGCGGAGGATACCTCCCGGGCCGTGCAGTACGTGGGCCAGACCCAGCTGCTGACGCCGGCGGGCGCGCTGCCCCTGTCGTTCGAGATCGAGGCGGCCTCTCTGGGCGAGGCGGCGCGGAGGTTCGGCGCCGGTGCCGCGGAGGCGGCCGAGGACACGATCAGGCGGCTGGAGGAGATGCGCCGGGATGCGGCTTCTTCCATCGTGATGCCCGGCGCGGAGGGCGGCGGCGGCATGCCGGATCCCCGTCTGCAGGGCGGCGGCAAGTTCAAACTGTAAGGAAAACGGTGTCCGGCACCCGGTTCTTGCGTTTCTGAACTTGTTGCCGGGTCAGGCTTCCTGGCGTGCCTCGGTGTCCGCCGCGTCGGCGGCGGGGGAGAGCATCGGCCGCGTGGCGTGATAGGTGAGCCAGCCGGCGAGCATGCCGGGCATGCCCTCGTAGATGTCGTTGTGCCAGCCTAGCCAGCGCCAGGCCAGCGCCACGCCCACGCCCACCGCGATCATCAGCAATGCCTGGCTCTCTGCCACCCGCAGCCCGCGGGAATAGACGTACAGCAGCGGTCCGAAGGCGCTGGCCAGCGCCGACCAGGCAAAGATCACCAGCGCGAAGACGCTCTGCGTCCCGTTCAGCGCGATGCCGAGGGCCAGCGCCACGATCAGCAGCGTACCCGCCTTCAGCTCCAGTGGTTTCTCGATCCTCTGCGGCAGCAGGTCGTGGGTGAGCGCCGACGAGCAGCTCAGCACCAGCGAGTCGGCGGTGGAGATGGTCGCCGCGAACAGCCCGGCGATGACGATGCCCGCGAAGATGCCGGGCAGCAGCTCCATGGCCATCGTGGGCAGCGCGAGTTCCGGGTCCATGCTGCCGAGGTCCGGCAGCAGCAGCCGGGACAGCAGGCCGACGCCGGCGGCCAGGGAGTAGAACACGGTGAAGAACCCGTAGTAATACATGCGCGTCTGGCGCAGCTTGCCGGCGTCGTCGAGCGCCATGAAGCGGACCATGATGTGGGGCTGGCCGATGACGCTCATGCCGGCGAACATCCAGCCGACCACGAACAGCAACGGGCCGGCGGGTGCGTCCAGCCGGAGTTCGTCGGGGAAGGGCGCGAGATAGCCCGGGACGGTGGAGAGTTCCTGCACGGCGGTGCCCACGCCACCGACGCTTATCAGTGCCACGCCCAGCATCAGCGCCATGGCGAACAGCATGACCACGGACTGGGCGACGTCGGTCCAGATCGAGGCGCGGATGCCGCCGGCCAGGCAATACAGTGCCACCATGGTCGCGACCAGGACGGCGCCGCTGTCCGGCGTCCAGCCGAACATCGCCTGCAATGCCTTGCCGCCCGCCTTCAACTGGGCGGCCGCATAGGCGCCCAGGAATGCCAGGGTCAGCACGGCGACGACGATGCGCAGGATACGGAAGTCGGTGTCGTGCCAGCGGGCCAGCACGCCGGCGAAGGTCACCTCGTTGTGCTTCTCGGTGGATTCGCGCAGCCTTCGATGGATGACCAGCGACATCAGGAAGTCGCCGACGATCCAGCCGATCATCACCCACAGCGAGGCGACCCCGGCCGCATAGGTGTAACCCATGAGGCCGATGAACATGAATCCGGAGTTGTTGGTGGCGATCGCCGACAGGCCCGCGAAAGCAGGGGAGACGTCACGGCTGGCCAGGTAGTAGTCGTCCTTGGTGCCGCGGCTGCGCAGCACCGAGGCGAGCCCGATCAGCACGAAGACCGCCATGGC
This sequence comes from uncultured Woeseiaceae bacterium, assembly GCA_964421805.1. GTDB lineage: Bacteria > Pseudomonadota > Gammaproteobacteria > Steroidobacterales > Woeseiaceae > Lentisalinibacter. Next base: position 10,473 of record CAYQZN010000050.1, on the reverse strand, counting down.
TGCGATGAAGCTGGTCAGCATCTGCTATCGATCGAAATTGCTACGGTCGTGCTCGTTACCGTCGGGCAGCGGCCCACGGCTCAGGCCGCGTTACGGTCGCCGACTGTGTCCCGGTTCTCGACCAGCCGCTCGTGTAGCGCCTTGATCGTCGCGTCGTAGTCACCCTCGTCAACGATGATCTGGATGTCCACCTGACGCATGCCCTGATGCAGCGCGATCACGTCGATGCCGCCTTCGTGCAGGCAACCGACCGTGTCCGCCAGCAGGCCGGGGCGGTTGAGATCGCTGCCGATCACGGAGACGAGGCCGACGCGGCGCAGATCGATGTCGGCGTGGGGGAACAGCCGCTCCAGCTCCGCGATGGCGTGCTTGGCGCGGCTCAGCGTGCCGGTGACGAAGTGGGTCACGGTGTTCGCATTCATGTCCTTCGTCACGATCCGCAGCCGGGTATCCTCCAGCGCCTGGACGATGCGTCGGTCGGTACCCTTCACCCCGACGATGTCCTGGTCGAACAGCTTGATCGCCAGCACGGCGCGGCAGCCGGTCACGATCTCCACGCAGGGCTCGTCGCTCACGTAGTCCTGGCGGATGACCGTGCCCGGATCGTCCGGATCGAAGGTATTGCGGATACGCAGCGGGATCTCCGCCTGGCGCAGCACCTTGGCGGCCCGGGGATGGACGGCCTCCATACCCATGTTGGAGAGCTGGTCGGCGACGTCGTAGTTGGTGTTGCCGATCTTCTGTACCTTGTCCTCGCCCACGATCAGGGGATCGGCGCTGCTGAGGTGGTACTCCTTGTGGATGATCGCCTCGCTGGCGCCGGTGCGCGCCGCCACGTGGCTGAAGGTCACCTCGGTGTAGCCGCGGCCGTACTCGCGGAACAGTCCGCTGTGGCACTGGGTGTAGCCGGTGACGATCGGCAGCTCGGCTTCGAAGTCGATGCCCTGCAGGCCGATGTCGATGCGCTCCTCCAGCGTGCGCGGCTTGTCGTCACGCCAGCCGGTGAGGTCGACGAAGCGCGCCTCCACGCCGTGCATGCGCAGCAGCAGCGCCGTGTTGAACGCGCTGTGGGCCTCGCCCAGCGCCGAGAGCATCTCGCGCACGGTCATCATGTGCTCGCCGAGATGAAAGTGGCCGTAGGAGCACAGGCGCTGCAGGTCGATGAGGCAGCTGCGCACGCCCTCGATGCGCTCGAGCACGAACTGGTTGGCCGGCTCTCGCACGCCCGGATCGGTGAAGATATCCTCGTTCTTCTCGATCATCCGGCGGCACACCTTCGTCAGCGCATCGCCCCAGGCCCAGTCGGATTCGCTGTGGCTGTACAGGGTGTAGACGCCGGGATCCTTGGTCTTCTTGTCCTCCAGAAGCTCGTTGGTCATGCCGGCATAGGCCGAGACCACGAAGATCCGGTTGTACGGGTCGCCCTTCCGCCGTGACGGCAGGAAGACGTTGTTCAGCGCCGCTTCACTGTCGGCGATCGAGGTGCCGCCGATCTTCTCTACGGTGTGACTCATGCTTGCTGTGCTCCTCGCGCCGTTCAGGCGCTGTCGCTGGCGGCGGCGGCGAAGCTCTCCGCGAGCGCCGTCAGGCCCCGCTCGAGTTCATCGTCGCTGATGGTGAGCGGCGGCAGGCACTTGACCACCTCGTCGAAGGAGCCGCTGGTCTCGATCACGAGACCGCGCTCCAGCGCCGCACGGCATACCCTGCCGGCAGTCTCGCCGTCCGGGCACGCGATGCCGCTCATGAGACCGCGTCCTTTCACGGTGAGTTCGAGGGGCGACGCCGCGGCGATCTCCTCCAGCCGTGAGCGGAGGATGCCGGCCTTGCGCCTGACGTCCTGCTCGAAGCGCGACGTCGACCAGAAGTGCTCCAGTGCGGCGGCGGCGGTTACGAACGCGTGGTTGTTGCCGCGGAAGGTGCCGATGTGCTCGCCGGGCTCCCATTCATCGAGATCGGACTCGATAAGCAGTACCGCGAAAGGCAGGCCCATGGCGCTCAGCGACTTCGACAGCGTCACCATGTGCGGGCGGATGCCGGAGGGCTCGAAGCTGAAGAAGTTGCCGGTGCGGCCGCAGCCGGCCTGGATGTCGTCCAGGACCAGCAGGATATCGCGCTCGCGGCAGATCGCCTCGAGACGCTTCAGCCAGGCCTCGCTGGCGACGTTCAGGCCGCCCTCGCCCTGGACTGCTTCCACGATAACGGCGGCGGGATGCCCCACGCCGCTGCTCGGGTCGTCCAGCGTTTTCTCGAAGTAGTCGAGCGTATCGACGCCCTCGCCCAGATAACCGTCGAAAGGCATGCGCACGACGCCGCTCATCGACACGCCGGCGGCATCCCGGTGATGGCGGTTGCCGGTGAGAGACAGCGCGCCGAGGGTGACGCCGTGGAAGCCGTTGGTGAAGGCGACGATGGTCTCGCGGCCCGTCACTTTGCGCGCCAGCTTCATGGCGGCCTCGACGGCGTTAGCGCCGGTCGGGCCGGTGAACTGCGCCACGTAGTCCAGGTTGCGCGGCTTCAGGACGCGCTCGTGGAAGGTCTCGAGGAAGCGCTTCTTCGCTGCGGTGTGCATGTCCAGGCTGTGGGCGATGCCGTCGCCGGCGATGTAGTCCATCAGTGCCTCTTTCAGCACCGGGTGGTTGTGGCCGTAGTTCAGGCTCCCGGCACCCGCCAGGAAGTCCAGGTATACGTTGCCGTCGGCATCGACGAGTTCGGTGCCGACCGCTTTCTCGAACAGGACCGGGATCGAACGGCAGTAGGAGCGCACGTCCGACTCCAGGCGCGCGAATACGCCGCCCGTGTGTGCGTTACTGGAAAGGTCGATCTTCTCAACGGTGGTTTTCATGACTATTCTCGATTTCTCTCAGTTTCTCTGGATTTCAAAGGGGCCGATAATCAATTCGTGCTCGCTTTCGTGCTCGCCGCCGAAGTGCTCGTCCTGATCGAACAGCACTTGCTCCTCGGTGGGCGCGTCCAGCTTGCGGGCCAGACCGTGGAACATGGCCCAGGAGGCTTCGTTCCGGGCCGTGATGGTCGTGCGGATGTAGTGCAGGTGCTCGTTGCCAGGCCGCTCCAGGATGTCCATGATGAGCCGCTTGGCCAGGCCGTGGCCGCGGGCCCGCTCGTCGACGGCCACCTGCCACACGAACAGCGCATCCGGATGCGCGGGCGGACTGTAGCCGGAGACGAAGCCCACGGCGTCTCCTTCCGCCTCCGCCAGCGCGCTGGTGGCGCCGAAGTGGGTGCACTGCAGCAGGTTGCAGTACACGGAGTTGGTGTCCAGCGGTGGGCAGCGCGCTATGAGCGCGTGGACGGCGGCGCCGTCGGTCGATACCGGCGGACGTATGGCGATAACAGAATCTTTCTGGATTCTCTTTGCTTGCATGGTTTGCCTGGTCGGGAAATCTGTCGAGTGGGCGTTGTCCGATGAGGCGGGATAGGACCCGATAGACTGATATTAGACCTATCGTGCCCCTGCAGGGGCGCCCGGCGTCTTTCGGTTGACAGATATTTCGATATTCAATTAAAAAAGCTGATCGAATAGCGCTACAATTTTAGAAAATAGCGATTGGCTTCGCAACTTTGATTTGAGGGTCAAAGTACTCCTTTCAAGTGAGCGGCTGCCCGACGGGCACAAAAATCACTGGGATCAGGGACCTGGAGGGCCTCCGGCGCGTGCCGGCGAATGGGGATGACAGTGGCAGGGCGATGAGAGAGAAGGACGAGATGCTGGAAAAGCAGGTGCTGACCGCCCTGCGCCGGGTATTGCGGGCGACGGACCTGGACGCCAAGTCCCTCGCGCGGAAGACCGGCCTCACGACCTCCCAGCTGCTCGTGCTGGAGCTGCTTTCGATGGCGGGCGAGCTCACGGTGGGCGGCATCGCGTACAAGGTCGGTCTCACCCAGGGCACGGTCACATCGATGATCGACAAGCTGCAGCAGGGCGGGCTCGTGGTGCGCCGACGCGGCAGCGCGGACCGGCGGCAGGTCAAGGTCAGCCTCACGCCCGAGGGCCGGGAACTCGTGGCGAGGGCGCCGACTGCGCTGCAGACCCGTTTCCTGGAAGAGTTCTCCGCCCTGCAGGACTGGGAGCGCCATGCCATCGTCGCGGCTCTGCAGCGGGTGGCGGACCTGATGGGCGCCGAGACGCTGGACGCCTCCCCGGTGCTGGACGTCGGTCAGATCGGCGAGACGCCGCCGACGCTCTAGGACTTCGTCCGGAGCCTCAGGCCGACATCACGCCGCAGAGCGGCGGCTCCCACGGCAGTTCGCGGTGTTCGGCCACCAGCCGGTCCAGTTGAGCGGCGATGTCCGACGGGAACGGAGCCGTGCGACGGTGCGCCAGGTCGGCGCCGCTGGTGATGTACTCGAGGGTGGCCGCCAGATTGTCCCGGCTGTCATTGACGATGAACATCACGCCGTGGAAGCGCTTTTCGCTGCGGTCCACCAGCCGGGCATGGATGCTGACGGATTCGCCGACGTGGATCTCGTTCAGATAATAGAGGTGGTGCTCCAGGTCGAACAGGCCCTGCCGGCGGTCCCGGAAATAGGACTCGTCCATGCCCATCTCCTGCACCATCGGCCAGCCGCCGCGCTCGAACAGGGTCATGTAGAACTGGATGTTCACGTGGCCGTTCTGATCTTCCCAGTCGGGCGGGATCATGTGAGTCATGAGCGCGGGGAGCTGCCGAACCTCGGCCGCCGAGGGTTGTGGTGGCCTCATCGTTTCTGCCGTCGTGACCGGAACCGGCGCATACGCTACGCGTCGGGACGTGTGTCCGCCAGTCCGGCGGGTGCTCAGCCGGGCCGGGTTCGGGCGGCGAGCCGGCTGCTGCCGGCTGCCGCCGTGGCGATCAGGCGCTCGAGGTCACGGGCCAGCAGCAGCTGGGGGTCACGGGGGTGGATGGCGAGGCGCAGCGGCTTCCCGGACGCCGCGACGGCGAGGGCCGCCCGGTTGAGCCCGCGCAGCGCCAGCGCCCTGAACGGCGTGTCTGCTTCGAAGCCGGCGAGCGGCAGGGCGCGGAAACGTCCGGTCCCCGCGTCATAAACTCCGGTGAGCGTCTCGAAGTAACGGAAGCCGAGGCCGTGAAGGCGCTGCCGTTCGATGCGGCCCATCGCCCAGGCTGGTGGCACGTAGGTGTCGGGTTGAGGCAGTCCGTGGCGCGGGAACCATTCGCAGCACCGGCGGATCAGCGCCTCGATACCGGCCGCATCCAGGCACAGGTGTTCCGCCACGTCGCGGGAGATGAGCGCGCTGTGCAGGCGGTGCCTGAGTCCGCGGATACGAATGCATTTGTGCTGCCAGCCGTGTCCCGCCAGGGTATGTCCCCGGGCCAGCAGGCCGTGCAGCCGGTCCAGCGTCTCGCTCGTCCAGCCGGCGCCGGGCACGACTAGCAGGTTTGCGGTATCGGCGCCGGCGGCCTCGAGCGCGGCCAGGATGCCGGCGACCCGGTCGAGGGTATGCGGCATCACATCGTGCACCGAGACCAGCACCTCGGGCGCGGCGTCAGCCACCGCAGGCGTCTCCCCGAAGCCAGCCGATCCAGGTGCGCAGATTCCAGTCGTTCAGCCGGCGCGCAGCGAAATGGGCCTGGCGGCCCATTTCTGCCCGCACGGCCTGTTCCGTTGCGCAGACCCGGGTGACGGCCTGTACGACACTCTCGTCCGCGCCCATGCGGAACAGTCCGCCTTCGAGCTCCGGCCATTCGGCAATGCCGCAGTTGCCGGAGACGATGACCGGCCGGCCGCGGGCCATGCCTTCGAGTGCCACGGTGCCGAACGACTCGACCCGGGATGGCAGCAGGAGCATGTCGTGGGCGTCCAGCGTGTCGACCAGCCGCTCCCGGGGCACCCAGCCCAGGTAGTTCAGGTTGGGCAACCGCGCGGCCGCGGCCGCGACGGCGGGGCGCATCGGTCCGTCGCCCGCGATACTGACCCGCAGGCCCGGCAGCCGTTCGGCCACGTCCAGGACCGCGGGCAGGTTCTTCTCCCCGGCGAGCCGCCCCGCGAACAGCAGGCGGCGCACTTCGGGCGCGGCTGCGGTGAGCGGACGGTCCAGGAACTCCCGTGGCACCGAGGTGCCCATGAGCCGCGTGCCGCGGGCGCCGAGACGATTCGCCAGGCGGGCCATCTCCGGGGAATTGGCCAGCACCAGCGCGCTGTGGCGGAACAGTAAGCGGTGACAGCGCTCCAGGTAGCCGCGGCTGAGCCGGCCGAAGGCGTCTCTCCAGTAGATGTCCGCCAACTGCTCGAAGTGGGTGTGGAAGCCTGTGATCAGCGGGATGCCCAGACGCCGGGCCGCCAGCAGGCCCATGAGACCGAACGGGCCCGGGGTGGGCACCACGACAGTGTGGGGCGCCAGCGCGGTCAACTGGCGCCAGAGCCGGAACGGGCGCGGGAACCACAGACGCTGGGTGCGGTCCCCCGGCAGCGGCGGCACCAGCCGTCGTCGCCAGCCCTGCAGGGTGTCCTGCGGGCAGAACAGTTCCGCGCGCCCGATCCGGGAGCCGAGCTGGCCGACAAGGTCGCTGTAATACGAGCCCACGCCGTTGCGCTCGGCCACCGCGTCGGAGACGACGGCGACGCGCAGACGCTCGCAACGGGAACCGGCCAGCGCGTCTTCGCGCAATCGGGGCTGCAGCGCTTCTGTTGCCATCATGTCTGCGGCTCCTCCTTGCGTGTCCATGCGGCAAAGCGCCGGAACACTTCCGCCATGTCGATGCCCCAGGACGACAGCGGCGGCGCCTCGGCCGGAACGTGGGGCCTTCGCGATTCCAGCTGCCGGAGACGTGCCGCCAGCGTGTCGGTCACCGGCAGTTCCAGGCGGTCGTAGAGGCGCCGTACCAGTGCGGCCGGGTCGGCGGCCAGTTCCTCCATCGGGGCGGCCGCGATGCGCTCCGGCGGCAGTTCCGTGCGCAGGTCCTCCAGGTTCCGGTAATAGAAAGCCAGGCAGTCGAGCAGCCGCGCGCGGAACACTGGGTCGTCCTGCGGGACGCCGAACAGGCGCAGGCCGTCGGTCACCGAATTGAACTGCGAGGCGATCACGTCGACGGCATCGCGTTCGCAGACCACGATACGGGCATCCGGGAATTCACGCGCGAGGCTGCGTGCCATGCCGGCAAAAGCGGCGTTCTTCGACAGCAGCGTCCTGTCCGGGCCATGGGCGTAGAGGTGGCGCTGCAGGCAGCGCCGGTACCAGGCGAGCAGCTGCCGGCGCTCCGCCTCGGGCATGTCCCTGTCGAACGTGCCCATGCGCCACACCCGGCGTGCCTCGGGGAAGGGCACGACGAGGATGAAGCAGCGCAGCAGCGGCAGGAAGCAGAAGTAGTCCTCTTCGGGCTCGGCGAGTCCGAGCGGGTGCTTGTCGTCGATCCAGCGGAAGGCGGTGCGGCCCGCGGCCGTGAGCGAGCGGGCCACCGGGGATCCGATCAGCCGGTCGGCTGCGGCGAGGCCGCTCCAGAGCCTCCGCTCCGTGATGCTGGGGGCAAACAGGCATTCCCAGGTGGCAAAGGTGGTGTAACGAGTATCGGCGGCCAGCAGTCGGTGCAGGTAGGTCGTGCCGCTGCGTGGTGCGCCGAGCACGAACACGGGCTCCCGGATGGCGACCCGCCGATATGCGCGGAAGAGCACTTCGTCCAGCAGGAAGCCGATCCAGTGCACGGCCTGCAAGAGCAGGAGTGCCGGCAGGAACACAGCGCCGACCGCGACGCGGCGCACGTAGCGGACCGGTCCCGGGAAGCGGGAGGGTGCGAGAATCTGGCGGCAGAGGCCAGCGATCCTCGCTGCGATGCTGAACGGCGTCGCTGTCATGTCGGGGCAGGCGCGACCTGAGGGTTGATCCGTTTCGTAACGGCATCGTGACAGGACTGTGTGGCAGAAATGTTGCACCCGGCCGCCGATGCCGTGCGGTCCATTTGCATTGGTAGGGGCCGTTGCAGAGAATGAGCGCGCGCGGACCCAGAGTGATTCTTGAACCCGTCGGCGCTGGCCGACGCAAGCGGAGAGTTGTTATGAGCGAATATTCCGATCCGGCAGGACGCCGGAAATTCCTGAAACTCGTCGGCGGCACGGCCGTTCTGGTACCTCTCGCGGGGCTGGCGGCATGTTCGGGCGGCGGCGACTCCGCTCCTGCCGGCGGGGGCGGCGCGAAGCCCTCCGGCGACGATGGCTCCGGCAGCGGGGCCGGCATGGCCAAGGATGCGGCCGAGGATACGGCCAAGGATTCGGGCATGAGTCAGGAGTCC
>CAYQZN010000050.1:0-2133 GCA_964421805.1 uncultured Woeseiaceae bacterium | reverse complement strand
GGATGCGGCCGAGGATACGGCCAAGGATTCGGGCATGAGTCAGGAGTCCGCCCAGGCGGCCGCAGAGACGGCGGAGAGCCAGGCCGGCGAGGCGGCGGCCGCTGCAGACGGCCGCCCGAAGCTGTCGGAAGACGACCCGCAGGCGAAGGCGCTCGGCTACCTGCACGACGCCACCGACGTGGATCAGAGCAAGTACGCCCGCTATCAGCCCGGCCAGGCGTGCAGCAATTGTCAGCTGTTTCAGGCCAAGGGCGACGAGGAGTGGGCCGGCTGCTCCATCTTCCCGGGCAAGCTGGTGAACAGCGCCGGCTGGTGCAGCGCCTACGCACCGAAAGCCTGACGCCCGCTGCTGGTCAGTGGTGAACGACGGCCGCCTTCGGGCGGCCGTTTTTCGTTCCGCCGACGATCCGTTCCCGGTTCAGTCCAGCGGGATCGCCGTCGTGAATTTGAACTCCTCCATCGAGAAGCTGGAACTGACGTCCGAGAAGTTCACCATCTCGATCATCTGCTTGTAGACGGCGTCGAAGCCGTCGATGTCGCGCACCAGTACCCGCAGCAGATAATCGATATCGCCGCTCAGGCGATGCACCTCCACGATCTGCGGGATGCTCTGGACCATCTCCCGGAAGCGTTCGGTCCACGCCGCGTTGTGCTGGTTGGTGCGCACGGCGACGAATACGGTGATGGGCACGTCGAGCTTGTGCCGGTCGAGCAGGGCGACCCGCTTGCGAATCACTCCCCTTTCTTCCAGCTGCTGGATACGCCGCCAGCAGGGTGTGCGCGACAGTCCTACCTGCTCCGCGATCTCGGCCACCGGCAGTGAGGCGTCCTCCTGCAGCAGCGCGAGAATCTGCTTGTCTTTCTTGTCCACGGAACCTGATCCCCCGAAATCAAACTTCGTTAGTCAAATAACCTAACACGTTTCACATTTCTGGCAACTTTTGCACCAAAACGCTCCGGTCCTGCTGCTAACGTTTTGTCTACGTGAACGCGGGGCGCAGGGAGAGAGTCGATGGCGGTTTCAGCAGACAAAATGCATGAGCGGCGCTCCGGGGCCGGACGGCCGGCCGCCGCGGCTGCGGAGGCGATCGACTTCGACGAATACATCCGCCGTGTGGGCGCGCTGTGCGAGGCTGGCAGTGACGATCGGCTGGCAAGCCGGGTCGGCCGCGAAGCCCGGCGGCTGTTGGCTGCGGACGACTGGCTGCCGGCCGAATGCCGGGTGGCAGGTGCTGACACCTATCGCCGCCATGTGCTCTACGCCGATCCGCTGGGACGCTTCACCGTGCTGTCCGTCGTGTGGCGGCCGGGGCAGGGCACGCCGGTGCACGGCCACACGGCGTGGGGTGCCGTCGGGGTCTATAGCGGAAGGCCGAGTGTCGCCAACTACCGCCTGGTGTGCGACGGCGCCGTCGAACTCGCCTGCGAGGCGGTCTGCGCGCCGGGCGACATCACCTGCGTGCAGCCGGGTATCGACTATCCCCACCGCGTCTACAATGCCGGCGACGACGTCGCGATCACCGTCCACACCTACGGCCGCGACCTGGTCGCGGACCCGGCGAGCATCAACATCCCGTTGTAGGTAATCCCGTTGTAGGTAGGAGGGCCTTCAGGCCCGACCCCCGATCATTCCTCTCCGTCGGGATCAGGCACCCGCTCGAAGGTACGGAAATAGCAGCGTTCGTTCCGCGTAAGAATCGAGCTGAACTTGTCCAGGTCGCCGGTGGCGTCCGTCGCGAAGGCGATGGTGTTCGCGAACGGCAGGCTGGTGCAGGGGCTGAAGAAGGTTGCCCGATACCACTGCCCGCGCCGTCCCTCGATCAGTACGGCCCTGCCGTTGTCGACGGAGCGCCAGTCACGAATACCGCCCAGATCGGCGAAGTGCAGTACCGCGCTCGGGCCTGCGGGCGGCTCGTTGGGCGAGGTCTGGGTGGCGCAGCCGGCCAGCAGAGCGGCTGCCGCCACTGGCAAGGTCATCCTGGCTGTCCTGTTCATCGATCCTCCTTGCCGCGGCGAATGGGTGCCGCGTCTGGCACAAGACATGCGTGTGTCCGGCGCCCGATTCAAGGGCCGCCCTTTGCACGGCCGACCGAATCTGACACAGTTCCGCCGGCAATTGCCGTGACTATTGCC
>CAYQZN010000049.1:0-14599 GCA_964421805.1 uncultured Woeseiaceae bacterium | reverse complement strand
CGCCGCCCTTGCGTGCCGCCATGGCGGCGATGTTGGCGAGTGGTTGCATGCGCGATACGTATCCGGTGGCGGGGTGTGTGGGTGCGGGCGGTAGAATAGCAGACCGGATGCTGAGCGAGACGGCCAAAGAGAGATGAACGAGGGCACATGACGATCCGCATCGTACTGGTGGGCACGACCCACCCGGGCAACATCGGCGCTACGGCGCGGGCCATGAAGAACATGGGGCTGCGGGAGCTCGTGCTGGTGGCCCCGCGCAGTTTTCCCCACGAGGAGGCCACGGCCCGGGCGTCGGGGGCCGAAGACCTGCTGGCAGCGGCGCGCGTGGTCGACACGCTGGAGGAAGCCGTCGCCGACTGCGTGTGGGTGGCCGGCGCCAGCGCGCGTCAGCGCAGCATTGCCTGGCCGGAGCTGAGCGCCCGTCAGGCGGCGGAGAAGGCCATGGCCGAATCGGCGGCCGGGCCGGTCGCGCTGGTGTTCGGCCCGGAGAAATCCGGCCTGAGCAACGAGGACCTGGCCCGCTGCCAGGCGCTGCTCTACATCCCCACGGCGCCCGACTTCAGCTCGCTGAACCTGGCGATGGCGGTGCAGGTGGTGACCTACGAGGTGCAGACGCAGCGCGCGGCCGGGCGCGAGCCGCCGGCAAGGGAGGTGCGGCCCGCCACCGCCGGCGAGATGGAGAACTTCTACCGCCACCTGGAAGAGCTGCTGCTCGCCGCCCGCTTCCTCGACCCGGACAACCCCCGGCACCTGATGAAGCGGCTGCGGCGGCTGTTCGCGCGCGCCGAACCGGACATGAACGAAATCAACATCCTGCGGGGCATACTGGCCTCGCTGGCGCCCGCCGAGCGGAGACGCGACGATGAATGACGCCCGCCCGATCTACCTGGACTACGCGGCCACCACGCCCGTGGACGAGGCCGTGGCCGCGGCCATGGCGCACTGCCTCGGCCGCGACGGCGTGTACGGCAATGCGGCCTCGCTGATGCACGAGCCCGGCCGGCGGGCCGCGGCCGCGGTCGATGCCGCGCGCGCGGAACTCGCCACGCTGCTCGGCGCCCGGCCGGAGGAGCTTGTCTTCACGTCCGGCGCGACCGAGGCGGACAATCTCGCCGTCATCGGCGCGGCACGGTATTTTGCGGACCGCGGCCGCCACCTGGTCACCACGCGTATCGAACACAAGGCGGTGCTGGACGCCGCTCGCCGGCTCGAGCGGGAGGGCTGGCAGGTGACCTGGCTCGAGCCCGACGGCGAGGGCCGGATCGACCCGGCGTCGGTCGCGGCGGCGCTCCGCGACGACACCGTGCTTGCCGCGGTGATGTGGGTGAACAACGAGACCGGCGTCGTCAACGACGTCGAGGCCATCGGCCGATTGTGCCGCGAGCGTGGCGTGCTGTTTCACGTGGATGCGGCGCAGGCCGTCGGCAAGCTGGCCATCGATCTCGCGCGTCTGCCCGTCGACTTCCTGGCCCTCACGGCCCACAAGTTCTACGGACCGAAGGGGGTGGGTGCGCTGTATATCGCGGATCGCCCGGGCGTGCAGGTGCAGCCGCTCCTGTACGGCGGCGGACAGGAGCGGGGCCTGCGGCCGGGCACGCTGCCCGTGCACCAGATCGTGGGGCTCGGTGCCGCGGCGGCGCGGGCGCGGGAGGAGTTGCCCGCGGAGCGGGCGCGGCTGACGGCGCTGCGGGATCGTCTGAGCGCGGGCCTCACCGCCCTCGACGGCGTCCTCGTCAACGGCGGCGGCGCCGTGCGGATACCGGGGATCGTCAACGTGAGTGTGGCGGGCGTGGACGGGGAGAGCCTGTTCGCATCGCTGGAACCGCTCGCGGTGGCGTCCGGCTCGGCGTGCAATACCACCTCGGGCGAGCCTTCCTACGTGTTGCGGGCGCTCGGCCGCGACGACCGCCTGGCGGGTGCCTCGGTGCGCTTCAGCCTGGGGCGCTATACGACGGAGGACGAAGTGGACCGGGCGGTCGGGATTTTTGCCGGCGCGGTGGACCGCCTGCGGCGCATCGCCGCGCCGCTGGGAGGGCGGGCGGCTTGAATTACGGCGCCGAAGTCCTCACCCTTTTCCATGAGGCGGCCCATGCCGGGCAGGTCGAGGGCGGCGCCAGCGGCCGGGCCCGCGGCCGTACCGGCGGCGTGGAAGTGGTTTTCAGCGCCGGGGTCGCGGGCGGTAGAATAGCGCGCATGCGCTACGGCGCTCTCGGCTGTCCCTGGGTCATCGCCGCGTGCGAATGGGCCTGCCGGCAGCTCGAGGGCGGCCCGGTCGCCGGCCTGGGCGCGGTGGATGCGGCCGCGATGGCGGCGGCGCTGGCGGCGCCGGCGGAGAAAACGGGCAGTCTGCTGGTCGTAGAGGATGCGCTGGCCGAACTCGGACGGGCGCTGGCGGCGGGCGTAGACTGTGACGATCGAAGGATCGGCCAGCAAAGTTAAGCGAGCAAAGTTGAGCGAGAACGGATATGACCATCTCACTGACACAATCCGCAGCGGACAGGGTAAGAAGCCACATCGGCACGCGCGGCAAGGGGCTGGGCCTGCGCCTGGGCGTCAAGAAGACGGGCTGTTCCGGGTTCGCCTACGTCATCGATTATGCCGACGAGATCGCGGACGGCGACCACGTGTTCGAAGATCACGGTGTCAAGATCGTCGTGGACGGCGACAGTCTCTCCTACATCGACGGCACGGAAGTGGACTTCGTCAAACAGGGGCTGAACGAGGCCTTCAAGTTCCGCAATCCGAACGTGAAGGGCGAGTGCGGCTGCGGCGAGAGCTTCAACGTCTGAAAGCGTTGCCGAACCCGGCTAAGCCGAGTAAAATTAATAGCTTATGCTCCCGACCCGCACGCGGGCCGGGAGTTTTTCGTACCCCCGACAAGTACCCTCTGACAAGACAACGAAGGAAAGACCATGGCTCGTGAGCGCACGCTCTCCATCATCAAGCCCGATGGCGTGGAGAAGAACATCATCGGAGAGATCAACCGCCGGTTCGAGAACGCCGGTCTCAGCATCGTCGCTGCGCGCATGATGCACCTGACCAGGGACCAGGCCGAGGGCTTCTACGCCGTCCACAAGGAGCGTCCCTTCTTCCCGGACCTGGTCTCCTACATGACCTCCGGGCCGGTGATGGTGCAGGCGCTGGAGGGCGATAACGCCATCGCGCTGAACCGCGAACTCATGGGCGCCACCAATCCGGCGGAGGCAGACGAGGGCACCATCCGCGCCGATTTTGCGAAGAGCATCGAAGAGAACGTGGTGCACGGCTCCGACGCCCCGGAGACGGCGGCGCAGGAGATCGCCTTCTTCTTCCCGGACGGCGTCTGCGAGCGCACCCGCGGCTGATCGCCGCACAAGGCTGCATCATGAACACCCCCGCGGAAAGACAGGAACTGCTCGGGCTGTCCCGGGACGAGCTGGAGGGCTTCTTCGCCGGCCTCGGCGAGAAGCCGTTCCGCGCCCGCCAGCTCCTGCAGTGGCTGCACCGCCGGGGCATCACCGACTTCGGCGAGATGACCGACCTGGCCAAGTCCCTGCGCTCGGCGCTCGGGCTTACCGCCTCGGTCTCGCTGCCGCGGGTCATCTCCCGGCACCAGTCCGCGGACGGCACCGTGAAATGGCTGACGGCGGCCGGCGGCGGTCAGGCAGTGGAGACCGTGTTCATCCCCGAGCCCGACCGGGGCACGCTGTGCATTTCCTCGCAGGTCGGCTGTGCGCTGGACTGCGCCTTCTGCGCCACGGCGAAGCAGGGCTTCAACCGTAACCTCACCGCGGCGGAGATCATCGGCCAGGTCTGGCTGGCGCAGCGGGAACTCGAACCGCGGCCGAACGGCGATCCGGCCGTGACCAACGTCGTCTTCATGGGCATGGGCGAGCCGATGGCCAATTACCGCAACGTGGTGACCGCGTTGCGGCTGCTGATCGACGACTACGCCTACGGGCTGTCCCGCCGCCGGGTCACCGTGAGCACCTCCGGGCTGGTGCCGCAGATGCGCCGGCTCGGAGAAGAGTGCAACGTCTCGCTCGCCGTGTCGCTGCACGCGCCGGACGACGAACTCCGGAACCGCCTGGTCCCCATCAATAAAGTGCACCCCATCGCCGAGCTGCTCGACGCCTGCTGGGACTACGCCGCGGCCCGCAGCAACAGGCACATTACCTTCGAGTACGTGATGCTGGACGGCGTGAACGACTCGCCGGCCCACGCGGATCGCCTGGCGAGGCTCCTGCGCGGCCGGCCGGCGAAGGTGAACCTGATCCCCTTCAATCCCTTCCCGGGCATCGAGTTCCACCGCTCGCCGGCCCAGGTCATCGACGACTTCCGCGACCGGCTGCGCGGCCGCGGCATCGTGGCCACGGTGCGCCGTACCCGTGGTGACGACATCGACGCCGCCTGCGGCCAGCTGGCCGGCCAGGTAACCGACCGGGTGCGTATCCGGCTGAGCGAGAAGCCCCTCAGACGGGCGCTATCCGGAGGATGAAGCCGATGAGGTTCGTGGCGTGGCGGAAGACTCTGCCGAAGACAATTCTGATGGCGGCGGTGCTCGCGCTGGCGGGCTGCGTCACCACCGACACCGGCCAGCCCCGCTCCGAGGGCTCGCCCGAAGAGGCGGCCCGCATCAACTACGAGCTGGGCGCCGAGTACATTCGCCAGGGCAACCTGGAACTCGCCCGCGAGCGGCTCGAGCGGGCCGTCTCCCAGGACCCGGACCTCGCGGTGGCCCGCTCCACGCTCGCGCTGGTCTACGACCGCCAGGGCGACATCGAACTGGCCGACGATCAGTACCGCAGGGCGGTGCGGCTCGCGCCCAACGACGCCAGCGTGCAGAACACCTACGCCGTGTTCCTGTGCAAGCGCCAGCGTTACGACGAAGCCATGGACTATTTCGCCCGCGCCGCGTCGAATTCCCGCTACGGCACGCCCGAGGCAGCGCTCACCAACGCCGGCGTCTGCCTGTTGCAGAAGCCGGACTACGTGCAGGCGGAGCAGTTCTTCCGCCGCGCGCTGCAGCGCAACCCCGCCCACAGCGAGGCGCTGCTGCAGATGGCCGCGCTGAGCGTAGACCGGGGCAATTTTCTGCGCGCCCGGGCGTTCGTGCAGCGCTACCTGGCACAGCATCCGGCCTCGCCGGAGATTCTGTGGGTCGGCGTGCAGGCCGAGCGGGCGCTCGGCGACGGCGAGGCGGCGGCCCGCCATGCCGCCGTGCTGAAAGAGAAATTCCCTTCGTCAGCGGAGACGCTGCGGCTCATCGAGGAGTCCGATGACTCGTGAGGAGATGAGCCAGGACGAGACGGGCCGGGACGAGACGGGCCAGGACGAGCCGCGCGGGCAGGCGGATGTCGACGGCGGCAAGGAGACCACCGCCAGCCGCGGACCGCAGGCCGGCGCCCGGCTGAAGGCCGCGCGGCAGGCCCGCAACATCTCCCTCGACGAGATCGCCCGTGAGCTGCATCTCGAGGCGGACAAGCTGCGGGCCCTCGAGGCCAACCGCTTCGAGGTATTCAGCGCCCCGGTCTTCACGAAGGGCTACCTGCGCCGCTACGCAGGCCTGGTCGGCGTCTCCGAGGACGAGGTGCTGGCCGGCTTCGAAGAACTCAGCGACGCCGCCGGACCGCCGCCGGTGGTTATCAAGTCTCCCCGGCCGCGTCCCCGTTTCGTGCCGTCCCTGCAGGCTGTCCTGCTGGTGCTGCTGGCGAGCCTGCTGGGCCTGCTCGGCTGGTGGGCCTTCAGCGGAGCCGTGCTGAAGCCGGTGCCGGAGATAGCCGGCGACGGCGCGGGCGAGCCCGTGCTGCCCGGGCGTGGGGGAGCCGCGCCCGGCGCCGCCGCCACCGTGGCGGGAACCGCGCGCCCGTTGCCGGGCGAAGCCACGCTCGACGAGGCGGACGACGACCGCGCCGCCGCCACGGCGCCCGCCACCACCGACGAAACACCGGCGCCGGTGGCCCGCGCTGCCGACGCCGTCGGCGCGGATCCCGAGCCGCCGCAGTCCGCTGCCGCGGAACTCGCCCTGACGCTGAGCTTCACTGACGAATGCTGGCTGCAGGTGACCGACGGCGACGGCGAGCGGCTCTACGCCGGCATCGCCAGGGGCGGCCAGGTGCGGCGCTTCAGCGCGGTCGCGCCGGTGTCCCTCGTCCTCGGCAACGCGGACGCGGCGCGCATCGAGGTGGACGGCGAACCCTATCCCATCGCCCCGGCGGACCGGCGCGGCCGCACGGCGCGGATCACGGTGCCGGGCTCGTGAACGGGGCGGCCGTCGGAAGGAACTCATGAGCGCGAAGGTGCGCCCGATCCGGGGCATGAACGACGTGCTGCCGCCGGATACGGGTCGCTGGCAGCATCTGGAGGACGCGGTGCGCGACGTGCTGGAGTCCTACGGCTACCGGCAGATGCGCCTGCCGCTGCTCGAGTACACCGAGCTGTTCCGCCGCTCCATCGGCGAGGTCACGGACATCGTCGAGAAGGAGATGTACACCTTCGAGGACCGCAACGGCGACAGCCTCACCCTGCGGCCCGAGGCCACGGCCGGTGTCGTGCGCGCGGCCATCAGCAACGGGCTGCTGCACAACCAGCGCCACCGACTGTGGACCGCGGGCCCGATGTTCCGCTACGAGCGCCCGCAGAAAGGCCGGTACCGGCAGTTCCACCAGGTCGATGTGGAGGCGCTGGGCTATCCGGGGCCGGACATCGACGCCGAGATGATCCTGATGTCCGCGCGGCTCTGGCGGCGGCTCGGCATCCGCCGCATCCGGCTGGAGATCAACTCGCTGGGCACCCCGGCCTCGCGGCAGCACTATCGGGAGGTGCTGGTGGATTACTTCCGGGCGCAGCGGGACCGGCTGGACGAGGACAGCGTCCGCCGCCTGGACACCAATCCGATGCGCATCCTGGACAGCAAGAACGCGGAGATGCAGGACGTCGTTGCGGGCGCGCCGGACATCACCGAGTACCTGGACGACGAGTCCGCGGCGCATTTCGCGCAGCTGCGGCGTATTCTCTCGGCCGCCGGCGTCGACTACACGGTGAACCCCCGGCTGGTGCGCGGCCTCGACTACTACACGCGCACGGTCTTCGAGTGGGTGACCGACGCTCTGGGCGCCCAGGGCGCCGTCTGCTCGGGCGGGCGTTACGACGGCCTGGTCGAGCACCTGGGCGGCGCGCCCACGCCAGCCATCGGCTGGGCGCTCGGCATGGAGCGCCTGGTGGCGCTGTTCGAGGAAGAGGGCGGCGCGGAACCCGACGGGGCGCCGGCCGTGTATGTGGTGGCCGTGGGCGAGGCGGCCGCGGCAACGGCCTTCGCGCTGGCGGAGCGGCTGCGCGACGGCCTGCCGGGGCACGCGGTCGAGGTCAACGCCGGCGGCGGCAGTTTCAAGTCGCAGCTGAAGCGTGCCGACCGCAGCGGGGCGCGCTACGCCGTCGTGCTCGGCGAGAGCGAGATCGCCGCCGGCGAGGCTGGACTGAAGCCGTTGCGGACCGACGAGCCCCAGCAGAGCGTCGCTTTCGCCGCGCTGGCGGCAGCACTCGCGGAGCGGCTGGCCGGCGACGGGACGCGGCCAGGTCATAAGGTTTAGAATGTCCGCCCCCCGCGGCGGGCACTCAACGAGAAAGGGTCAGAGACATTGAACGATCTATCCGAGAAGGAAACCGTCGAAGCCATCCGTAACTGGTGGCAGGAGAACGGCAAATTCATCATCGCCGGCATCGTGCTGGGCGTCGGCGGCCTGGTCGGCTGGAATCAGTGGCAGGCTCACGAGGCCGACGAGGCCGAGTCCGCCTCCGCGGTGTTCGAGAAGCTCATCGCCGCGGCGGAGAACGGCAGCGAGTACGACGCCAAGGCCCATGCGGCCACCCTCGCCGAGCAGTACGCCTCCACGCCCTATGCGCTGCAGGCGCACCTCGCCATGGCCAAGTTCTACATGGACCAGGGAGAGAGCGAGCAGGCGGCGGCCGAGCTGCGCACCCTCGTGCAGGACGGCGCGCCGCCGATCAGCCTGATCGCGCGCCACCGCCTGGCGCGGGTGCTGCTCTACCAGGACAAGCCGGAGGAGGCACTCGCGGTACTCGACGTCCCGGATGCGGGCGCTTTCCGGCCCCGCTTCCTGGAACTCCGCGGGGATGCGCAGTTCGCCCTCGGGCGGATCGAAGAGGCCCGGGAGTCCTGGACGGCGGCGATCGCCGAGCCGGGTGACCCGCCGCTCATCGACATGCGGCTCGTGCAGATGAAGCTGGACGAGCTGGGTGCTCCCGCGGTGGCCGAAGCCGGGACCGGGACGCCGGAGGGAGGCGCACCGTGAGGGCCGTGCCCGCACGCGTATCGACAATTGCCGCCGCGCTGCTGCTCGGCGGCTGCGGCATATTCGGCGGCGGCGACGAGGCCGTCGCGCCGCCGGCGGAACTGGTGGATTTCCGCGCCACGCTCGAGGTGCGTCGGGTACTCTCCGTCGGTCTCGGCGACGGCGCGGAGGATCTGCGGCTGGCGCTTGCGCCGGCCGGCGACGGCACGCGCGTCTTCGCGGCCAGCCGGGACGGCCGGGTGCACGCCTTCGAGGGCGAGAGTTCGGATCGGCTGTGGGAGACCCGGCTCGAGACGCAGTTGTCCGCCGGCCCCGGGGTCGGCGACGGACGGGTGGTGGTCGCCGGCAGCGACGGCGACGTCATCGCCCTGACGGCCGGCGACGGCCGCGAGCTCTGGCGCGTACGCATCGCCGGCGAGGTGCTCGCACGGCCGGCCGTGGGCGGCAACCGCGTCGTCCTGCGCACCGCCGACGGACGGCTCCTCGCGCTGGCCGGCGACGACGGCAGGCAGCTCTGGCAGCTGGAGCAGAGCGTGCCGCCGCTGACCCTGCGCGGTACCTCCGCGCCGGTGCTGGTGGCCGACGCCGTCGTCTGCGGTTTCGACAACGGCCGCCTGCTGGCGGCCTCCCTGCTGGACGGCGAGGTGATGTGGGAGCAGACCATTACGCCGCCCCAGGGCAGCTCCGATCTGGACCGGCTGGTGGACATCGATGGTGCGGTCGCTGCCATCGGCCAGGACATCTACGTGGCAGGTTACCAGGGCCGCGTGGCCGCGCTGGCGCTGGAGTCCGGCTCCGCCCTGTGGTCGCGGGAGCTGTCGAGCTACTCCGGCCTCGGCGTGGATTTCACCAGCGTCTACCTGGTGACCGACGAGAGCGAGGTGCTGGCCCTGTCGCGCTCCAACGGCACCGAGTACTGGCGTCAGGACGCGCTGCTGCGCCGCGGCCTGTCCACCCCTGCGGCCGTGGCCGGCTCGGTGGTGGTGGGCGACTTCGAGGGCTATCTCCACTGGCTGGACGCGCGCTCCGGGGAGATGCAGGCGCGCGAGCGGGCCGACAACTCCCGCATCAGCGGCGATCTCTTCGTCCAGGACGGCCGCATCTACGCGCAGACGGAAAGCGGCCGCCTGGTCGGCTTCGCGCTGCCGGGCGGCGGCGGGGAGTAAGGGCCGCCTCCGGCCCGGGTAACGCCAGGGACGCCGGTACGACATCATGCTGCCCGTCATCGCACTCGTCGGACGCCCCAACGTCGGCAAATCCACGCTGTTCAACCGGCTGACCCGGTCCCGCGACGCACTCGTGGCCGACTTCCCGGGGCTCACCCGGGACCGCCAGTACGGCTTCGGCAAACTCGGGCCCGTGCCCTACATCGTCATCGACACCGGCGGCCTGGCCGGTGCCCGCGAGGGCGTCGACGAGCTCATGGAGCAGCAGACGCTGAAGGCGCTGGAAGAGGCGGACCGGGTCGTCTTCCTGGTCGATGCCCGCGAGGGCCTCACCGCCGCCGACCAGCACGTGGCGGACCTGGTGCGCCGTCGTGCCGTGCCGGTCACCATCGCCGTGAACAAGGGCGAGGGGCTCGCGAGCGACATGGCGGCGAGCGAATTCCACGCGCTGGGTCTGGGCGATCCGGTGGTGATCTCGGCGGCCCACGGCGATCGGGTGTCGGCCATGATGGATTCCATCCTGGCAGGCTTCGAGCCGGAGACCGCGCCGGCCGAGACGCCGGCCGACAGCGTCGCCGTCGCGGTGATCGGCCGGCCCAACGTGGGCAAGTCCACGCTCATCAACCGGCTGCTGGGCGAGGAGCGCCTGGTCACCTTCGACCAGCCGGGCACCACCCGGGACAGCGTGCGCGTGCCTTTCAGCCGCGGCGGCCGGGACTATACGCTCATCGACACCGCGGGCGTGCGGCGCCGCGCCCGCGTGCACGAGTCCATCGAGAAGTTCAGCATCGTCAAGGCGCTGCAGGCCATGGAAGAGGCGGCGGTGGTCATCGCCGTGGTGGACGCCCGGGAGGGCATCACCGAGCAGGACGTCTCCCTGATGGGGCTGGCGGTGGAGCGCGGGCGGGCCATTATCGTCGCCATCAACAAGTGGGACGGTCTGGCCGGCGACCAGCGTCGCCAGATCCGCGACGAACTCGACCGGCGGCTGCCCTTCATGGATTTCGCGCCGCGCTATTTCATCTCGGCGCTGCACGGCACCGGCGTAGGCGATCTCATGGCGAGCGTCGACGCCGTTTACGCCGCGGCCTGGCGTGACCTGCCGACGCCGGATCTGACCCGGGCGCTGCAATCGGCGGTGGAGGCCCATGCGCCGCCGCTGGTCAGGGGCCGGCGCATCCGGCTGCGCTTCGCCCATCAGGGCGGACGCAACCCGCCGGTGATCGTCATCCACGGCAATCAGACCGACCGGCTGCCGGGCAGCTACAAGCGCTACCTGATCAACCACTTCCGCCAGACCTTCGGGCTGGACGGCACCCCCATACGACTCAGTCTGCGCACCGGCGACAACCCGTACAAAGGCCGCCGCAACAAACTCACGCCGCGACAGCAGCGGCACCGCAAGCGGCTGATAAAGCACGTCAAGCGCTGAGCCGAGCAAAGGGACGACACCAACCACAAGAAGGACTCCACCATGAAGATACTGCAAGACATCCTCGAAGCCCGTAACGGCGGCGCCGTGAAGCAGCTGGCCGCGCAGTTCGGCCTGGACGACGCCGCGGCCGGCGCTGCGGTGGCGAAGCTGCTGCCCGCCCTGACCGAGGGGCTGAAGAAGAACGCGGCGGCGCCGGGCGGTGCGGAGGCCCTGCTGGCGGCCCTGCAGAAAGGCTCGCATCGCCGCTACATCGAGGACCCCGCCCGGCTCGCCAGCGACGAGACCGTGCGCGACGGCAAAGGCATCCTCGGCCATCTGCTCGGCAGCAAGGACGTCAGCCGCCGGGTGGCGGCGGACGCGGCGCAGGAGACCGGCATCGACGTGGGCAAGCTGAAGCAGATGCTGCCCCTGGTCGCCGCGATGGCGATGGGCTCCCTGAGCAAGGAAGGCGCCGACGGCGGCGCCCTCCGCGAGGAGCAGGGCGGCGGTTCCGGCGGCCTGGGCGGACTTCTGTCCGGCATGCTGGACGGTGACCGCGACGGTTCGGTGACCGACGACCTCTTCGGCATGGCGAAGAAGTTCCTGCGCTGACGCCGCACAATGAAAGCCTGATGGACGCACCGAGACAGGAACAGAGGCCGAGCGCCAGGAAGATCCACCGCATCGAGGGCGAGTTCCCCATGCGCCGCGGCGGCGTGCTGACGGACCCGCAGATCGCCTACGAGACCTGGGGCAGGCTGAATGCCGCCCGTGATAATGCGGTCCTGATCTTCACCGGCCTGTCGCCCTCGGCCCACGCCACCTCTTCCCGGGAGGACCCGGCGCCCGGCTGGTGGGAGGAGATGGTGGGGCCGGACCGGCCGGTGGACACCGAGCGCTACTTCGTCGTCTGCGTGAACTCGCTGGGCAGCTGCTACGGCTCCACCGGCGCGGCCTCCGTCGACCCGACCACCGGCGAGGCCTACCGGCTGAACTTCCCGGTGCTGAGTCTGGAGGACGTCGCCCGCGGCGGTCATGCCGTGGCCGAGCATCTCGGCATCGAGCGCCTGCACACGGTGATCGGCTGCAGCATGGGCGGCATGACGGCGCTCGCCTACTGTCTGCAGTATCCGGGGGCGGCGCGCCACCTCGTCTCCATCTCGTCCTGCGACCGTGCACTGCCGTTCTCCATCGCCCTGCGCTCGCTGCAGCGGGAGATGATCCGCAAGGACCCGGCCTGGAACGAGGGCAACTACGAACTGGGCAAGGGGCCGATCACGGGCATGCAGCTCGCCCGCAAGCTCGGCATGATCACCTACCGCTCGGCGAAGGAGTGGGAGCAGCGCTTCGGCCGCGAACGGGTGTCCGAGGAGCATCTCTCGGGCGATCCCTTCTGCATCGACTTCTCCGTGGAGTCGTACCTGGAGAACCACGCCCGCAAGTTCACCGGCCAGTTCGACGCCAACTGCTATCTGTACCTCTCACGGGCGAGCGACCTGTTCGACCTGGGCGATCACGGCGGCTCCCGTCAGGTGGCGTTCTCGCGCCTCGACATCGAACGGGCGATGGTGATCGGCGTCGAGACCGACTTCCTGTTCCCCATCCGCCAGCAGGAAGAACTGGCCGACGGCCTGCGCAAGCCGGGCCGCGACGTGGAGTTCGTGCGCCTGCACTCCCTGCAGGGCCACGACTCGTTCCTGGTGGACATGGATTCCTTCCGGCCGGTGATCTGCCGCTTCTTCGAGACCTGCAGCTAACCGCCGTAGGAGGGCCTTCAGGCCCGACCTCTCTGTGGGAGGGCCTTCAGGCCCGATTCCCTTCTTTCCTGGCCGCCCTGCGGGGGTATCCATCTTGCTCCCGACAAAAGGTCGCGGCGATGGATACCCCCGCATGACGGCCGCCTCGGGGTGGCGGACAGGAAGCGCCAGTCAGCAGCGCTTACTGACTGGTGCCATCCCCGCGGCCCGTGTCCGCCCGATGGCGTGCCAACGTCAAGAGAAGGTGATATCGGCCAGGAAAAGCCGAATCGGGCCTGAAGGCCCTCCTACCTCAGGAAGAGGGCCGGGTCTACGGCGGTGGCATTCAGGTACACGCCCCAGTGGAGGTGGGGGCCGGTGACGCGGCCGGTCGCGCCGACGGTGCCCAGCCGGTCGCCTGCCTGCAGGTCTTGCCCTTCCGCGACTTCGATGCGCTCGAGGTGGCAGTAGAGGGTGACCAGCCCCTGGCCGTGATCGACGATGACCGTGTTGCCGTTGAAGAAATAGTCGCCCGTCGCGACGACACGACCGGGCAGCGGGTTCTCGATCGGCGTCCCCTTCGGCGCCGCGATGTCCATGCCCTTGTGCGGCGAGCGGGGCTGGTCGTTGAAGAAGCGGCGCAGGCCGAAGCTGGAGCTGCGGCGACCGGGCACGGGGGCCGCGAAACCGAGTTCCGGCTCCCGCGATTCGCTGAAGCGCCCGAGGGCCGCGTCGATGATCTTGCGCTCGCGGCCGATGCGCTCGAGGTCCGCCGGGTCGGGTGTCACGTGCCGGCGATTGGGGACCGTCAGGTGCTGGGTGGCGTAGTCCGCCTCGCCGATTTCGAAGGCTACCTCCGTGCGTTCGCCGTCGGCGGTCTCGATCGACAGCGTCGCCGTGCCCGGCTCCCGGTCGAGCGGGATGCCGGCGACTGCCACCCATCGCCCTTCCTGCCGGCGCAGCATGACCCGGCGCTCGCCCAGGAAGGCCCGGGCGGGAGGCGCAGGCGTGTCCGGCAGGGCCACCGCCGCGACGCCGCCCGGCCGGGGCGCATGGGGCAGCGGCATGCCGTCGGCCGGCGCGGCCTGCGTCGGCGAGGCGGCGGCCAGGCCGCTGACGAGTGTGGTCAGGACAACGCAGGCCAGCGGCCCCCCGATTACGCCGGCGGTCCGTCGCAGCCTCATTCCTCATCCTCCGGCGCCTCTGCGGACTGCACGCTGGCGGTCAGCGTACCGCGGGCGAGGCGCGCCCGGATCTGCGCACCGGGCTCGATTCCCGAGGCATCCCGCAGCACGCTACCGTCCGGTTCCGCCGTGACAATCGCGTAGCCGCGTTCCAGGGTGGCGAGCGGACTGACGGTGTTCAGCGCCCGGACGTTGCCGGCGAGACGGGTCCCGAGGCTCTGCACGCGCTCGGGCATGGCCCGGCGCAGCGCTCGGTCCGCCAGGGTCCAGCGGCCGTGCAGTTCCTTCAGCCGACCCGTCGGAGAGGCGGCCCGCAGGCGCGCCTCCAGGCGTTCGAGACGGTGCCCGGACGTGATCAGGAGCGCGCTGCGCGCGGACGTCATGCGACGCGACAGCGAGTCCAGCCGCTCCTGCTGCTGGCGCAGCCGCCGCGCCGGACTCGCCAGCGTCAGGCGCCGCGCCAGGCGGTCCAGGGTCTGGCCGCGGTCTTCCAGCCGCCGGTCCAGACCGGTGGCGAGGCGCCGGGCGGCCTGATCCAGCCGCGCCGACCACTCCCGCCAGTCCGGCACCACCAGTTCCGCCGCGCCGGAAGGCGTGGGCGCCCGCACATCCGCGGCGAAGTCCGCGATGGTGAAATCGATCTCGTGACCGACGCCGGCAACCACCGGCACGGGACTGGCGCGCACCGCGCGTGCCACCGCCTCCTCGTTGAACGACCACAGGTCCTCCAGGGAGCCGCCGCCCCTGGCGAGGATGAGCACGTCGCACTCGGCGCGCCGGCCGGCCGTCTCGATGGCGGCCACGATCT
>CAYQZN010000048.1:0-14789 GCA_964421805.1 uncultured Woeseiaceae bacterium | reverse complement strand
GGCGGCTTATCCAAGGCCGCGCCAGGGGGATCGATGCGGGATCGATGCGGGATCGCCCCGTCGCGTTAACGGAAAGGATGGAACTCATGCTGAAAAGATTCGCTCTGCTCGTTCTCGCCGCGCTCGTAGTCACCGGCTGTTCCGGCGAACGCACGCCCGGGCCGTCAGGACAGACCGCGCAGCCGGAGGCGGCCCGCTACGACCTGCTGATCGAGAACGGCACGGTGTACGACGGTCTCGGCGGTGAGCCTTACGTGGCCGACGTCGCCATCTCGGACGACCGCATCGCTGCCATCGGCACGAGTCTCGGCCCGGCCGAGCGGGTCATCGATGCCAGCGGCCTGGCCGTGGCGCCCGGTTTCATCAACATGCTGAGCTGGGCCACGGAGTCGCTGATCGAAGACGGGCGTTCCCAGAGCGACATCCGCCAGGGCGTGACGCTGGAGGTGATGGGCGAGGGCTGGACCATGGGGCCGGTCAACGAGGCCATGAAGGCCGAGGCGCTGGAGCGCCAGGGCGACATCACCTTCGACATCACGTGGACCACCCTGGGCGAGTATCTGCAGTTCCTGGAGGACAAGGGGATATCCACCAACGTCGCGTCGTTCGTCGGCGCCACGACGGTGCGCATCCACGAGCTGGGCTACGCGGACCGTGCGCCGACGCCGGAGGAGCTGGAGCGCATGCGGGGCCTGGTCCGCGCCGCCATGGAGGAGGGGGCGCTCGGCGTCGGTTCGTCCCTGATCTATGCGCCGGCTTTCTACGCGGACACGGCGGAGCTGGTCGCCCTGGCGGAAGTGGCGGCGGAGTACGGCGGCCGCTACATCTCCCACATGCGCAGTGAGGGCGCACAGTTCGTGGAGGCGGTGGACGAGCTGATCACGATTGCGAGGGAGGCCGACATCGGCGCGGAGATCTATCACCTGAAGGCGGCGGGCGAGGCGAATTTCGACAAGCTGGAGACGGTCTTCGAGCGCATCGAGGCGGCCCGCGCAGAGGGCCTGGACATCACCGCCGACATGTACACCTACACGGCCGGCGCCACCGGCCTGAACGCGTCGATGCCACCCTGGGTGCAGGAGGGCGGCTACGAGGCCTGGGCGGAGCGGCTCCGGGACCCCCAAGTGCGCGCCAGGCTGCAGCAGGAAATCCTGACGCCCTCGGACGACTGGGAGAACCTGTATCTCGCCGCCGGCGGACCGGAGAACCTGGTGCTGGTCGGTTTCAAGAACCCCGACCTGAAGTCGCTCACCGGCAAGTCTCTGGCCGAGGTGGCGGAGATGCGGGGAACGTCGCCGGTCACGACGATGATGGACCTGGTGCTCGAGGACGGCAGCCGGGTAGGCACCATCTATTTCATCATGTCCGAAGAGAACATCAGGAAGAAGATCGCCAAGCCCTGGATGGCGTTCGGCTCGGATGCGGCATCCCTGGCGCCGGAGGGCAAGTTCCTGCTGTCGAGCACGCATCCTCGCGCCTACGGCACGTTCGCCAGATTACTGGGCAAGTACGTGCGTGAGGAGAAGGTGATACCGCTGCAGGAGGCCATCCGGCGGCTGACCAGCCTGCCGGCGGAAAATCTGAAGATTGCCGGGCGAGGCGCGCTGAAGGAGCAGTACTATGCCGACGTCGTGGTCTTCGACCCGGCGACCATCCAGGATCACGCGACGTTTGCCGAGCCCCACCAGTATTCCACCGGCGTCGAGCACGTCATCGTCAACGGCGTGCCGGTGTTGCTGGACGGGGAACACACCGGAGCCACGCCCGGCCGCTTCGTGAAGGGGCCGGGCTACGCGGCTGCCGACTGACGGCGCAACTTGAGCCGGGTTCCCTTACTCGCCCTGGCCACGTTTTCCCTTGATGTCCAGCCGAGTCAGCCAGTATTCGGTATCGGCCTCCGGGAAGGTCAGGTAGCGGGCATTGTTCACGTACAGGGAGTTGCCGAAGAACGCGCCGCTCGCTACGCCGTCCAGGTTGTCGGGATCGGTGATCGTATCGACGAGCGTTCCCGTCAGGTAATCCGTGTCCAGATTCACGACCTGGATCCTGTCGATGGAAACGGGCGGGCCGGGAGGGGCGTCGTAAGGCGTCATGATGTACAGGGTCTTGCCCCGCATCGCTATGCCGTCCAGGAAGCCGGAAAGTGGCGGCTCGACGACGATCTCTTTGGCGTCCCCGGTCGCGGGATCCACCCGGAAGAGTTTCGATCGGAACGAGTCGCCGATGATCAAGGCCTTTCCATCCGGCGTCGCCACGATACCGTTCGATACGCCAGCCCCGAAATCTCCGCTCAGAGGGATGGTGACGGGCGCATCGGCAGCCGGCAGCCCGCCGTTCCGCGACAGCGGCAGCCGGTAGAGGAAGGGCTGCCCAAAATCAGTAAAGTAGACACCGTCTTTGGTGATCGCCAGATCGTTGATGACCGACCCGCCCGAGCTATCCAGCTGATACTCCATGATCAGTGCCCCGGTATCGGCATCGTAGACGCGTGAATTGCCATAGAAACATCCTGCCGCGAACAGGTAATTGGTTCGTGGATCGACCCGCATCCCGAGCAGCCGGCAGGTGAACTGCGTCCACGGTTCGATGACGTCGACCAGAACCTCACCCTGTCCGGATCGCAGATCGGTCCTGTAGATCGACCCGTCCAACGAGCCGTTGTAGGCGGTTGCTCCTCTGCCGATCGCGAATCCCTCCGGCGGGGACCCGGTCAGCGCCGGGACGGTCCTGGCGAACGGTTTGACGGTCGGCTTCTCGCCGGCCTGAACGGTTTGAGCGGGCAGCGACCAGGCGGTCAGCAGCAGTGTGGCAATCAGGATTTTCTTGTTCATATTCTCCTCCGGGAGCCTTTCGGTCAGGACGGCCATGCAGCGGTAAGACCCGGCGGCCCGGCGCATGACGCTCTGGGGAGATGACGTCGTGCATCCGGGCCACCGGTGAGACCTGCCGGCCGTTCATCGACAAATTTGTCGACTGGCTACGCCCATGAGCCGCGATTGGCTCTACAATTGATTTTCTGGGCCTGTGAAATATCCGCCTGTCCGGCGATATGGCATCAGAGTGTGGCGAGGAGTGGGCCCGGGCGCCTGATCGATCGCTGATTTTCTGCCGATGTATTGCTGATTTGTGTCGCTGATCTGTATTGCTGATCTGTATCGATAAGGCCGGGATTCGGATGTTTCTGGGGAAAATTGATGAATGCGGGAGCCTCCGGCTGCCCGCCCCCCGGCCTGCCCCGGCTTCGCGGCGGGCCACCCGGTGAACGGCGCCGGCGGCGACGACCGGCCGGCCCTCCATGAATTCGGCCGCTGGCGGTTCGACCCCGGCACGGGCGACCTCTGCGACGGCGCGGCCGCCACCCGGCTGGAGCCGCAGGTGGCCAGGCTGCTGGACTACTTCCTGATCCGTCAGGACACGCTGATCAGCCGGGACGAACTGATGGCCGCGGTCTGGGACAATCGGGTGGTCTCCGACCACGCCGTCAACCGCTGCATCTCGATCCTGCGCAATCAGCTGACGCCGGACGACCGGAATGCCTACATCGAGACGGTGGTGAGGCGGGGCTTCATCAGCCACTTCCCGCCGCCTCCGGACCCCTCGTCGGACTCATCGTCGGACCGACCGAGCGGCGCGGCGGCGCCCGCTTCCGAGCCGGCCGCGCAGCAGTCGCGAAGCGGCAGGCGCTGGATGCCGGTCGCCCTGGCCGGCGTGGCGGCGGCCGTCGTTTTCGGCGTATTCCGCATGCTCGGCGACGGGGCGCCGTCCGCCGGCGGGGCGGAGAACACCGGTGCCCCCATGGTGGCGGTACTCCCGTTCATTTCCACCGGACTGGCCGGCGAGAGTGATTTCTTCGCTCGCGGGGTCCACGACGACCTGCTCACCCAGCTCGCGCAGCTGCAGTCGATGCGGGTGATCTCGCGCACCTCGGTGTCGGAGTACCGGGGCAGCCAGCGCAATATCCGCGAGATCGGCCGTGAACTGGGTGCCGACGCCATCCTGGAGGGCGGCGTGCAGCGCATCGGCGACCAGATCCGCATCAACGCCCAGCTGATCGATGCGCGCACCGACGTCCACCTGTGGGCGCAGCAGTACGACCGGGAACTGACCCCGGCGAATATCTTCGACATCCAGGCGGAGATCGCGCGATCGATCGCCTCCGCCCTGCAATCGACCCTGACCCGGCAGGATGCCACGCAGCTCGACGTTCTCCCCACCGACAACATGGGCGCGTACCGCGCCTACCACGAGGCGATGGAGTTGCGGGACACCGAGACCATCGCCGCGCCCGCCTACGTCGCCGCGCTGGAGCGCGCCGTGGCGCTGGACCCGGAGTTCGTCCGGGCCTGGGCGGAGTTGGCCGGCTCGCTCAGCTATATCAATATCCAGGAGCGGGATCCGGAGTCGATCCGGCGCCTGGAGAGCCACCTGGAGCGCATCCGGGCGCTGGCGCCGGAGTCCTCCGAGTACCTGATCGCGCAGAGTTACTACACCTATTACATCCTGAAAGATCACGATCGCGCCTTCGAACTGATCACGCGGGCGCAGCGTCTGCGGCCGAGCGACCCCCAGGTGCTGGAGCTTCAATCCTGGATCCAGCGCCGCCAGGGCGATATCGACGGTGTCATCGAGTCGATCCGCCAGGCGCGTACCCTGGACCCGAGGAGTCCATACTGGACGCGCCGGCTGGTGATCAACCTGATGGCTGCGCACCGCTATGACGAGGCGCTGGACGAACTCGAGAGCGCGCCGTTCGATAGCTTCAGGCTGTCCGCCTTGCGCAGCACGCTGCGCGTGCGTGAGCACGGGGACCACAGCCGTCTGCTCGCCGATCTCGTGGCGCTGCAACGGGAGTACGGCGTGGAGGCCACGGCGTTCCAGCTGTGGGAGGCGCATATCGCCGCCCGGGATTATGCCGGCGCGACTGCTCTGCTCGATGCCGTCCGGCAGACCGAATCTCCGTCCGAGGTCTGGGCGGCGTTCGACGTTCCCGATATCGCACTGGCTCGCGCCATCACCGAGCGGCTTCTGAACGGACCGGAACAGACAGGTCCGGCCCTGGCCCAAGCGCGACAGAAAGTGGAAGCGGAGGGGGACGGCGCACCCTTCGACTTCTCAATCAATGCCTACCTGGCCACGGCCTATGTAACGGCTGCCGAGGGAGACCGGGCGGAGACGGAGCGCCTGGTCCGCACCTGGTTCCGGGAGGCCACTGCCGACCTGGCGGAACGGGTCACCCTGCGACATCACGCCTGCCGTGCATTGGGCATGGCCACGGCCGTCTCCGCAACCGTGGACTGTCTCCGGTCCGGTCTCGCGGAGCCGAGCCAGGCTATTTCCTTTATCGAGCCGTTCCTGCCCTATTACGACTCGATCAGGGACGATCAGCGCTTCGTCGACTTCGTCGCGGCGCTCACACGTTCAGCAGCAGGTGCTCGCGCTCCCACGGGCTGATCTCGCGGTGGAACTGCCGCATCTCGGCGCGTTTGACGGCATCGAAGATCATGCAGAACTGCTCGCCCAGCACCTCGTGGATCTCCGTGGCCGCCTCGAACCGGGTCAGCGCCTCGTCGAGGGTGGTGGGGATCGGCCAGGCTTCCTCGTCGGGTTCGCCGGGTTCGGGCGGGCCGGGTTCGGTGGCGTGCAGCATGCCGAGATAGCCGCAGGCGAGGCCGACCGCAATGGCCAGGTACGGGTTGGCGTCGACGCCCACCACGCGATTCTCCATTCGGCGATTGGCGGGGCTCGAGTTCGGCACGCGCAGGCCGGTGGCCCGGTTGTCGAAGCCCCAGGCGAAATTGGTGGGCGCGCTGGATTCCTCGTCGTGGAAGCGCCGGTAGCTGTTCACGTAGGGCGCCATCAGCGGCATGGCCTGCGGCAGGTAATGCTGGCTGCCGCCGATGAAGTGGCGGAACATCTCGCTCTCGCTGCCGTCGGCCCGGCTGAACAGGTTATGGCCTTCTCCGGACCCGCTGGCGGTATCCAGCACGCTCTGGTGCACGTGCATCGCCGAGCCCGGCTCGTCACGCATCGGTTTGGCCATGAAGGTGGCGAACATATCGTGATTGAGGGCGGCCTCGCGGATGATGCGTTTGAAGTAGAACACCTGGTCGGCGAGTAGCAGCGGCTCGCCATGGGTCAGGTTGATCTCCACCTGGCCCGCGCCGTCTTCCTGGATCACCGTGTCGATCGCGAGCCCCGCGTCCTCCGCGAAGCGATAGATGGTGTCGATGACCGGGCCGTAGTCGTCCACCGCCGACATGGAATAGGACTGGCGGCTGGTGCGGCGGCGCCCGGTGCGGCCGAGCGGTGCCTCGATGGGCTCGTTCGGGTCCGTATTGGGCTTGATCAGATAGAACTCGAGTTCCGGCGCCACCACCGGCGCCCAGCCCCGGTCGGCATAGCGCTGCACCACGTTCTTCAGTACCTGCCGGGGCGCGATGGCGACCGGCACCCCGTCCCGGGTGTAGAGGTCGTGGATGATCTGCAGCGTGGGTTCCTTCGCCCAGGGCACGGCCCGCGCCGTGGACATGTCCGGGCGCAGCATCAGATCCCCTTCCGCCCACTGGTTGTCGATGTCCATCTCGACGTCCAGCCCCGAGATCGTCTGGTAGAAGATCGACACCGGCAGGTAGGTCACGTAGTCGGGGCTGAACTTCTTGGCGGGCATCGCCTTGCCGCGCGACATGCCGGCGAGGTCCGGCACGATGCACTCCACCTCGTCGATGTCCTGGCCGCTGCGGTAGGCCTTGAACGCCTCGGGGAGCGCATCCCGCCAGTCAGCCTCTCTGTTGCTCATCCCGGGGTTCCTGTTGTGAGCCTGTGACAGGGTCGAAGCCTACACGAACCGCGTCGAGCAATGCCTGCGTCCGTTCGGCTGCGTGCATCCGTTGCTCCCGCAGCGTCGGCTCGCGGGCGTCGACGGCGAAATTCCGGAACATGAGAGCGGGGCCCGACAGCGGCGAGTCTGCGTGGACCGGCTTCCCGGCCGCCTCGCGGGCATCGTCGGCCCAGTAGCGATAGCTGGCCGTGCCGCCTTCCTCTTCGCCGACGAAGTTCTCCATGTGGATCCGTCCACGGCTGCCCGACAGCGTCAGGCCGATGGAGGCCGTACCGGCGTCGAAGCCGCAGCGCCACGTCGAGAGCGTGCCGTTGTCGAACTCGAGCGAGCCCTCGCCGGCGATGATGGCACCGGTCCGCTCGTCGTGCCGGAGCCGGGCGCTGCCCGAACGCACGGTGCCGTCGGGGGCCAGGTATTCCAGCGCGGCACGCATGTTGTACCAGCCGAGGTCGCCGAGTGCACCAAGGGGCTCCAGGGCCGGGTCGTAGCGGATGTCGCCGCGGTCCGTCAGGCTGATCAGGAAAGACGAGTCCAGCGACCGTGGCCGGCCCGTCATCTGCTCCATATGCGCCAGTATCTGCGCCGTCCGCGGATGGTGGACGAAGTGGGTCGCGTCCATGAACGCCACGCCGTTCTCGCGGCATGCGGCGGTGATCCGCTGCAGCGACGCCAGGCTCGCGAACGGCTTCTCGCCGAGCACATGCTTGCCTGCCGCGGCGGCCGCTACGCAGATCTCCTCGCGCAGGGCCGTGGGCGTCGCGACATAGACGGCGTCGATGCCGTCCCAGGCGAGCATCCGTTCCCGGGAATCGAAGGCCTCGCCGGCGCCGTGAGCCGTGGCGAACGCCGCGGCGGTCTCCATGCGGCGACTGGCGACGGCGGCGAGTTTCGCGGCCGGCGTATTTCCTACGACATCGGCCATCCAGCCGGCGATATTGCCGGTGCCGACGAAACCCCAGCGCAGCGGCGGCGGATCGGCTCGCATGTCGCGAGTCTTCATCCGCGTCACTCCTCTAATGGCCGATGCGGGCGGCTCTGTCTCAAGTGACCCGTGCCAGTACCACCGGAAAATGGCCGCTGGGCACATCCGTCGAGTCGTCGAACTCCACCACGAGCAAATCCCGGTCTGCGGCCGGCACGCTCTGCAGCAGTCGGTCTTTCTCGTTGAGTGTCTCGCCGGCGAAGTACATCTGCGTGGTGAGTTCGTGATAGCCCCGCCGCGAGACCCTGAAGTGAATATGCGGCGGCCGGGTCCAGTCGCCGCCCACCTCGTAGGCGCCGGGCTTGACGGTCCTGAACGCGTAGCGGCCGTCGGCGTCCGTCCGGATCATCGACCAGCCCTGGAAGCCGGGGTCGACCGGAGCGGTGGCGTTGTCGTCCTCGTGGTGATAGCGGCCCCAGGTGTTGGCCTGCCAGACGTCCACGAGCGCGCCTGCAATGGGTCGCCCTTCCTCGTCCAGCACCTGCCCGGTCACCCGGATCACCCGCCCCTCGGCCCGCTGCTCCTGGCCCTCGATAACCGTCAGATCTGCGTCCTTGTCCGATTGCTGGTGCTTCGGGTAGAACGGACCCTCGGGGTTGGCGGGCGTCACGGCACGCACGCCTGCCGCAATGGCGGGGCCCGCGGCACCGGCGGCCAGGCCGGCCCCGGCGGTCAGCAGCGCTCGGCGGCTCAGTTTCGTTCTCTCGCTCATTCGTCACTCCCCGGTGGGATGGATCGTAAACGTATTCGTTATTCTCTGCCGGCCGGCCCGAATCCGGCCAGCCCTTCTACAGCCGCTCGTCGAGCAGGATCGCGCGATAGCGCCCGGCGAATTCCCTTGCTGCCGCAGCATCGAACACCGCCTTGCGGTAGCGCAGCGTCAGGGTCATGCGGTCTTCCAGCGAAACCGCGCCCACCGACACGCCCATCGGCATGTGCGCCGGCGGCGAGAAATAGATGGCGCTCACCGGCCCCGCATCGCCCATGACCGGCGCGGCCGCCAGACGGCCCAGATTCGACAGCCAGCTCGTCTGCACGTGTCCCCTGCCGACGGTCGGCGCGATCTCCCGCAGGCGGGCCTTCAGGACGGCCGGCAGGAATCGCGGGACGGAGAGCACATCGATCAGGGTGCCGGCCGCTCCGGCTTCCTTGAGCCGCACCGTCTGCCGGCAGACGGCGCTCACGGCGGCATCGAAGTCCCTCTGGTCGGTGTCGTCGAGGATGACGTTCACGTACGAGGAGAAGTTGGAGACCACCTCGAACCACCATTCCCGCGGCCGCAGGTTCACGGGCATCATCACGGAGATCTTGCCGGTCCGGCCGCCGGTCTCCCTGTTCCATGCCCGGATCGTGAGGGCGAGCCCGGCCAGCAGCAGGTCGTTGACCGTTGCCGGTTTCCGGCGGGCCGCCAGGAGTCGTGCCGTCTCTTCCGCGGTGAATGGCAGCAGGTGTACGCCGTAGCCGGGCGCATCGTCCGGATCGCCCGGCGGCGCGCCGCGGCCCTTGACGCGTACGGGCGCAGTCGTCGAGCGCATCAGATACTCGGCGAACAGTCCGAGCCGTTCCAGGCGCTCGCGCAGACTCCGGGTTGCCGCCAGCGATCTCAGGTCGCGCACGGCGAAAGGGTCCACATCGGGTACCGGATCTTCCTCTCCGGCGTAGTGGCGCACGATGGACGTCATGATCCGGAACGCGGAGAGGCCGTCCGCCACGGCGTGATGCAGGTTGATGATAAGGCGGTCGCCGTCCGGGCCGCGGGCCAGCAGCAGGCGGAAACCGGGAGCGGCGTCGAGCGGCACGCTGGTGCTCAGCAACCCGGCTCGCAGATCGGCGAGGTCCTGCTCGGTGTCTGCCTCGACGACGCGCAGCGGCTCGACGTCCGACTGCTCTCGGATTTCCCAACTGTAGCTCAGCGACCCGGCGTGATAGGGGCGCAGTCGGGCGCGCGCGAGCGGGTGGAGCCGCTGTGCGTGCCCTATCGCTGCCAGCAGGCGCTCCTCGTCGATACGCTGCTGCAGCTGCAGCTCGAGGTGAATGCTCCAGGGGTCCTGCGGGCGCTCGATATTCAGGAACGCCGCGTCCAGGTGATTCAGTTCGGTTGTTATCATTATTGTCCGGTTGTTGACCGGTTGTTTCCCGGCGCCCCGGCCCTGGCGGAGGTCAGCCGGCTCCCCGATGGCGTACCATCATGTAGCGGGATCATAACCGCTCGTCCCTGTAACCGCTCACGCAACAGAAGGTCTGAGCATGTCGATAACACACAGACGACTCGGAAAACACGGCGTCCTGGTCAGCAATCTCTGCCTGGGCACGATGAATTTCGGCTGGCACACCTCTGAGGAGGACAGCTTCCGCATCATGGACCGGGCGCTGGAGCTCGGCATCAACTTCTTCGACACGGCGGACGTCTACGGCTGGGCGGTGGAGAACGGCCACACCGAGGAGATCATCGGCCGCTGGCTCGCCCAGGGCGGCGGGCGCCGGGATGCGATCGTGCTGGCCACCAAGGTCTACAACCCGGTGGACCGCAAGGCAAACCTGCCGGAGGTGAACAGCGACGGCTCGAGCCTCAGCGCGTACAAGATCCGCAAGCACTGCGAGGGCAGCCTCACGCGCCTGCAGACGGAGCACATCGACCTCTATCAGATGCACCACATCGACCGTGCCTGCCCCTGGGACGAGATCTGGCAGAGCTTCGACGCGCTGGTGGGGCAGGGCAAGGTGGTCTACGTCGGCTCCAGCAACTTCGCGGGGTGGGACATCGCCACCGCCTGCCAGGAGGCCTCGCGGCGCGGCTACATGGGCCTGGTGAGCGAGCAGAGCACCTATCACCTGGACAACCGTATGGTGGAACTCGAGGTGATACCCGCCTGCCGCCATTACGGTCTCGGCCTGATACCGTGGAGTCCCCTTGGCGGCGGGCTGCTCGGCGGCGCGCTGGAGAAGCACGACGCCGGCCGGCGCACCGACGAGCAATTCGCGAAGTACATCGAGAAGAAGCGCGGCCAGCTCGAACAGTACGAGGGGCTCTGCCGCGACATCGGCCATCCGCCCGGCGAAGTGGCGATCGCGTGGCTGCTGCACAATCCGGTCGTGACCGCGCCCATCATCGGGCCGAGGACCATGGAGCAGCTGGAGAGCGCCGTGCGGGCGGCGTCCATCGAGCTGGACCAGGAGACGCTGGACAGGCTGGACGAGATCTTCCCCGGGCCGGGCGGCGAGGCGCCCGTGGCCTACGCCTGGTGAGCGCCATGCTCAGCCCCGTGGCGCGGCCGCTCTCCTCAGCCGGTCGTTGATGGCCTCGCCGAGGCCCTCGGCGGGTATCGGCATGACCGCGATGGTGTCCGCGCCGTGCGTATCCAGTTCCCGCAGCATGCGGTAGAGGTTGGCTGCCGCCTCCACGGAATCTCCCGAGGGTGAGAGATTGAGGGTGTCCGGCGGGGCTTGCGGCCCGAAACCCAGCAGCACTTCGCCCGCCCGCGCCTCGGCCGCGTGCAGCCGGATGGCGGTTCTGGGCGCGTAGTGAGAGGCCAGCTGGCCGGGCGCGGTGACCGCCTCCCCGGCGGCTTTCGCGAGGGGCCCCGCCACCGCCTCGATACGTTCGCGCTCGATGGCGCCCGGACGCAGCAGCCGCGGCGGTTCGCCCGGCAGCAGCGAGACGATCGTGGATTCGATACCGGCGCTGCAGGGTCCGCCGTCCAGCACCAGTGCCACTCCGTCGCCGAGTTCGCGGGCGACGTCCTCCGGCCGGGTGGGACTCAGCCTGCCGGACGGGTTTGCCGACGGTGCCGAGACCGGTCCACCGAAGCGTTCGAGCAGTGCCTGCGCCGCCGGGTGGGCCGGCACCCGCAGGGCAATAGTGCCGAGACCGGCGCGGGCGAGATCGCAGGTGCTCCCGGTCGCTGCCGCCGGCACCACCAGCGTCAGCGGGCCGGGCCAGAACGCTCGCGCCAGAGCAAGTGCGCGCTCGTCCAGCTCGCCTTCCCGCGCAGCAAGTTCGGCGGAGGCGACATGAGAGATGAGCGGATTGAACCGGGGCCGCCCCTTGGCGGCGAAGATACGAGCCACGGCCGCGGGATTGCCCGCATCGCCGGCCAGCCCGTACACGGTCTCGGTGGGCATGCCGACCAGGCCGCCGTCACGAAGTACCCGCGCCGCCCGCTCCACGGCGGCGGGGCCTCGGACGATGGGGGCTGATTGACTCATCGGCAGGGAACTCGGCGCTGGCCCACGGTGCGTTGGCGGGATTCTAGCCTGCGGGCGGTGACTGCTGCGCGTTCAGCGTGACCTCGAACTCCACGACGATCTCGTTGCGCACGAAGGCGGGGTCCGCGAATTCGCCGGTGCCGACGTCGAAGCGCTGCCGGTCGATGCGGGTGCCGCCTGCCATCGTGAAGCGTCCCCGGGCAATGATCGCCTCGCCGTCCGGGGTGAGTTCATAGCGTATCGACTGGGGCGCGGTGATGCCTTTCAGCGAAAGATCGCCGTCGGCGACGTAGCCCTCGCCTTCACGGCGTACGCCGGTGCTCTGCCAGACCGCTTCCGGATGCCGCTCCACGGCGAAGAATTCGGGGCCCTTCAGTGTCTCGTCCCGGTCCCGGTTGTCGCTGTCGGCCGAGGCGAGCTGCACCGTCACCCGGATCTGGTGCTCCTCCCGTGCCTCGCCGGCCAGGCAGTAGCGAACCGAGAACTCGCCGAAGCGGCCGCTGAAGCCGGTGTCTTCGACGGCGCCCGCGAAGGTGAGCTCGCCGGAGGCCGCGTCGCCGGTGTAGCAACGCTGCTGTGCCGGAGCGGGTGCAGCCAGCAGCAGGGTCGCTGCCAGGGCGGATGCCGTAAGCATGGTCTTCTTCACGATGGCGACATCCTCACCCGTTTCCGGGTCCGGACGCAAAGATTTCAGGGGCGTGCCGGCAGCGTCCGGCAGAGGCTATCCGGGCGACTGGCGCACGAATTCGACCAGGGCGCCGCAGCCGTCGACGAGCGGGTCCACCGCGGGTACGCCGTGCCGGCGGCGCAGTTTTTCGAGATAGTCTTCCCGCTCTCCGCGCGCCAGCCCCGATGTGTTCACGGAGATGCCGACGCAGCGTGCCGCATCGTTGGTCCGGCGCGCGAGGCGTTCGTGCAGCGCGACGGCCTCGTCGAGTTCGGGCAGGCGGAAGTCCGGCCAGCCGCTGACCGTCTCTCGACCCGCCTCGTGGCAGAGCACGAAGCCGTCCGGCTGGGAGCCGTGCAGCAGACCCAGGCTCACCCCGGAGTAGGCCGGGTGGAAAAGCGAGCCCTGGCCCTCGATGACGTCCCAGTGATCCGGCTCGTTGTCGGGCGACAGTACCTCCGCGGCACCCGCGATGAAGTCTGCGCCGACGCAGTCGATGGGCATGCCCTCGCCGGCGATGATGATGCCCGTCTGCCCCGTGGCCCGGAATGTCGATTCCAGGCCGGCGGCACGGAACGCCTCGTCCAGCGCGAGTGCGGTGTACTTTTTGCCGATGGCGCAGTCCGTGCCGACCGTGAGGATGCGCCTGCCGCTGCGCTTGCGGCCGCTGCCCACGGGCAGGTTCGGCGGCGGCGTGCGCACGTCGATCAGGCGCACGCCCGAGGCCTCGGCGGCGAGTACGAGGCCCTCGTTTCCCGCCAGGCGCGTATGCAGTCCGCTCACCACGTCCAGGCCCGCGGCTGCCGCCGCCTGCATCACGGACCACCAGGAATCGGGTATCGCGCCGCCCGGCGGCGCCACGCCGATTACCAGGCTGCCGGCGCCGGCACTCGCCGCCGCGTGTACATCCATGTCCGGCACGCCGAGGTCCACGGCGTCGGGCGACAGCCGCAGCTGTCCCACGACCCGGTCGCGCCGCCACTGCACGATGCCCAGGCCGGTCTTGGCGAACGTAGGTTGCTTCTCGTCCCCCACCAGTATCAGGTAGGGACTCTTCAGTTCGATCCTGCTGATCAGAGACATGGCGACTTCCCCTTACGCGAGTGCGGTGGCGCGCGCCGGCCGGGACTAAAGGCCGAGGAGCGCGGCGAGTCCTACGCCGATGAAGGTGCCCACGGCGTAGCCGAGCATGCCCACGAGGATGCCGGGCGCGACCAGCGCCTGCCAACCCTTGCTCGCGGCCAGGGCGGCGGCCGGTGCCGGGCCCAGGATGCAGGCGTTGGATGCGATCATGACCTCCGCCAGATCGAGGCGCAGCAATCGGCCGGCCGCGACCAGCACCACCAGGTGCACGGCCACCATCACCAGGATGAACAGCAGTATGGGAAAGGCGGCTCCGACCACGTCGGCCAGGTTGGCGCCGGCGCCGATGCAGGCGAAGAAGACGTACATGAACAGCGTGCCGAGCTCGAAGTCCGCGCTGACCCGGCGCGCGAGCGGCTTCGCGAAGTTGGCGACGGCGAGAGCGAGTACCGTCACCACCAGGATGAACAGCGATTCGATGCCGAGCAGGCGGGCCAGCCAGCCGCTGACCGCGCAGATGGCGAGGCTGAGTGCGAGTCCGGTGGCGGCGCCGGTCAGGTCGAACGGTCCGTTGTCGCGGGGGTCGGCGGCCGCAGCGGACTCTGCGGGCGCCGCCGCGGTCCCGTCCATGTGCCGCGACGGCATGGCCGCGCGCACGAAACGCAGCGCCGGCAACAGCATGAGCGCGAGCAGGAAGAACACGGCACCGGCGGCATCCGCCGACAGCCCTGCCACGTAGATGGCGGAGTCCTTGATGCCGAGCGCCTCGGCGGTGGCGACGAAGTTCAGCGAGCCGCCGATGTAGCTCGCCGCGACGGTGCCTGCGATGCGCGGCTCGAGCTCGCCCATGTCGATCACGGCAGCGCCCACGAGCGCGCCCGCCAGCGTGGCACCGACGGCGACGCCGAATGCCAGCAGCATGGCG
The DNA here is from genome assembly GCA_964421805.1 of uncultured Woeseiaceae bacterium. Taxonomy (GTDB): domain Bacteria; phylum Pseudomonadota; class Gammaproteobacteria; order Steroidobacterales; family Woeseiaceae; genus Lentisalinibacter. The sequence continues at coordinate 88 of CAYQZN010000048.1, read as the reverse complement.
CCGGATTCGGCGTAGATGGTGCGCAGGTCCGCGCGCAGCAGCAGCAGCGGGATGGCGAACGGCACCAGGTAGCCGGCCACGGTGCCGT
>CAYQZN010000047.1:0-15064 GCA_964421805.1 uncultured Woeseiaceae bacterium | reverse complement strand
TTCGTCTGCATGGGCAATATATGTCGATCACCCACGGCAGCCGGCGTTTTCCGCAAGCTGGTGGCCGATGCGGGGCTGGAGGAATTCGTGCAGATCGACTCCGCCGGTACCCATGCCTATCACACGGGAGAACCGCCGGATCAGCGGGCGGCCGCCGCGGCGGCGCGGCGCGGTTTCGACCTGTCCGGCCAGTCCGCGCGGCGGGTCACGGCGGAGGACTTCGAGCGCTTCGACTACGTTCTGGCGATGGATCGGGACAATCAGGAGATTCTCATGGCTGCCGCCCTCGAGGATCATCACGGCAGGATCCGACTATTCCTGGAGTTCGGCGGGGACCCCTCCCGCCAGGAAGTGCCGGATCCCTATTATGGCGGCGCCGTGGGCTTCGAGCGGGTGCTCGACCTGGTGGAAGACGCCGCAGAAGGTCTGTTGCACGACGTGCGCACAAGACTCGGGCGGACCTGAGCCGACTCTGGCCGACCCGGGCCCGCCCGGTGGCTCATGGCTTGTCGCCGTCGTCCTCGGGCGTGGAGGACCAGACGGTATAGCGCTTGTCGGGATCGGAGCGGACGGGCATCTCCCAGGGCAACAGCCTGTCCTGGTCCGCCGGCTTCCCCTGGCGCGCGGTTTCTTTCTCTCCCGCGTCCGTCGCCTTCGCCGCCTCGCGTCCGGCGGGAGGCGGGTTTGCCTCCCCTGTGCCGGTGCCGGCCTCGCGCCTACGGCCGCGGCCATTCCCGCTGTCGCCATCGCCATCGCTACCGCCATCGCTACCGCCACCGCCACGGCCGTCGCGTTCGCCATCGGCGGCGGGCGGTTTCGCGGATTCGCCCGCCTGCTCCGGCCGGTCTTTCTTGTCCGCAGATTGCCCTTCCCGAGCCGCGGCTTCTTTCGGCGCCGCGGGCTGCCCGGCGGGCTCCGGCCTGGCTGCAGGCGAGGGCTTCTCCGCCGCGCCGGAACCGTCGCCGGTGTCCCCTGCGTCGGCGGCCCGGCCGCCGCGCCGGGAGTCCGGTTTCGCATCCTGTTGCGGCTTGCTCTCGGCGCTCGGTTTGTCGCCGCCGGTTCCCTCGCGGGACTGTCCGGCCTCGCCGGAGCCGGCCTGCTGCTGACCGTCCTGCTGCTGGCCGTCCTGCCGGGGGCTGCGGCGACGACGCCCACGTCCGCGGCTGCCGCGGCGCTTCTTCTGGCCGCTGCCTTCGCCGGCACCCTTCTGTTGCTGGCCCTCGCTCTGCCCCTCGCCCTGGCCCTGACCCTGGCTCTGGCCCTGGCTCTGACCCTGATTCCGGGTCTTCTTGTCGTCCGCGTTCTCCTTGCTCTCCGCGGCGGACTTCTGCTGTCTCTCGGGCTGCTGGCTCTTGCCGTCGGTCTTCCGGCCCTTGCGCGCGCTGCTCTTCTTGCCGCTGCGGCTGCGCTGTTCGTCGCCATCCTTGCGGGGTTGCTGCGGCTTGCCCTTGCCGCTCTTGCTGCTCTTGCCGCTAGTACTGCCCTGGCGCGACCTGGACGAGGCAGGACGCTTGCCGGAGTCCCGCTTGCCGCGGGTCTTCTGGCCGCCGCTGTCCTCGTCGCCGGTGGCGAAGAGATAACGCCACAGGCGGACGAACAGGCCGGGTCCCTGGGGTCCCTGAGGCTGATCTTGCGCCAGGCGCTGAGGCGGCGGAGCCGGGGCAGACGGGACGATGGCCGTCACCGCCGGCTTCTCCAGCGGCTTCTTGTCCGCCTGCCAGGAGGGCACCTCGTCCTCGCCGTCGACGGCCGCCAGTTCGTAGCTTACGCCGGTGTTCTCCGGCAGCAGCGTCTGGTCGTCGCGCACGCGGCGGATGGAGTAGTTGGGCGTATCCAGATCCGGGTTGGCGACCAACAGCAGCTCGACCTCGTTGCGGTCCTCGACGTTCTGCACCCAGTCCCGCTTCTCGTTCAGCAGATAGGTGGCGACGTCGACGGGCAGCTGGGCGATGACTTTCGCGGTGCGCTCCTTGCGGGCCTCCTCGCCGACCAGGCGGAGGATCGCCAGGGCGAGCGACTCCACGCCGCGGATGTTGCCGATACCGTTGCAGCGGGGGCAGATCTGGTGGCTCGATTCACCGAGCGAGGGCCGCAGGCGCTGCCGGGACATCTCGAGCAGCCCGAAGCGCGAGATCTTGCCGATCTGCACCCGGGCGCGGTCCATGCGTACGGCCTCGCGCAGCCGGTTCTCGACCTCGCGCTGGTTCTTCTGCGGGCCCATGTCGATGAAGTCGATGACGACGAGTCCGCCCAGGTCACGCAGGCGCAGCTGGCGCGCCACCTCGTCGGCCGCCTCCAGGTTGGTATTGAGCGCGGTGCTCTCGATGTCCTCGCCCTTGGTCGCCCGCGCCGAGTTGATGTCGACGGACACGAGTGCCTCGGTGTGATCGATCACCAGGCTGCCGCCGGAGGGCAGGATCACCGAATGGGCGAAGGCCGACTCGATCTGGCTCTCGATCTGGTAACGGGTGAACAGCGGTACCGCGTCGTCGTAGTACTTCAGCTTGCGCAGGTTGTGCGGCATCACCCGCTCGACGAACTCCCGGGCCTCGTTGTAGGCCTTGGTATCGTCGACCAGGATCTCGCCGATGTCGTTCGTGAGGTAGTCGCGCATCGCCCGGATGATCGCGTTCGACTCCTGATAGATCAGGAACGGGGAAGGGCGCTCGACGACCACTTTCAGGATGGCCTCCCACACCGCGAACAGGTTGTCCAGGTCCCACTTCAGTTCCTCGGCGGAACGGTCGATGCCCGCGGTGCGCACGATGATGCTCATGCCGTCGGGTATCTCGAGCTCTTCCAGGGACTCGCGGATCTGCTCCCGGTCCTCGCCGACGATGCGGCGGGACACCCCGCCGGACTTCGGCTTGTTCGGCTTCAGGACGAGGAAGCGGCCCGCCAGGCTGACGAAGGTGGTGAGGGCCGCACCCTTGGTGCCGCGCTCCTCCTTGTCGATCTGGACGACGATGTCCTGGCCTTCGCGCAGAACGTCGCGGATGCCCGGGCGGCCGCTGCCCTCGGGCTCTTTCACATAGTACTCGGGAGAGACTTCCTTGAAGGGAAGGAAGCCGTGCCGATCGGCGCCGTAGTCGACGAAGGCGGCTTCGAGGCTGGGTTCGATGCGGGTGATCTTACCCTTGTAGATGTTGGCCTTTTTTCGTTCCTGTGACGGGGTCTCGATATTGAGGTCGTAAAGCCGCTGGCCGTCGACCAGCGCCATGCGCAACTCTTCTTCCTGAGTCGCGTTCACCAGCATTCTTTTCATAGTGCCCTGCTTTGATTTCTTGTGCGGGCAGCGAGTCGGTATCTGTTGCCGGGACTGGCCGAGCGAACCGGGACGGGCAGGGGTATGCGGCGACCGTCCGGAGACATCCGGGGTCGTCCTCGTACTTCAGATAAGACTTGCCGAGTCGATGCGCGATGATCGACAGCAGCGCGGCAATGATCATGAAAAACCCTTGAAACCCTGGCGGCTCAGATGCTCGGGTATCGCCCGGCGTGCAGGCCGGCTCGCGACCAAGCACGGCCCCCGAAAACGGGGCCTCTGAACAATGGCGTCCCTGTCTCTGCACCGGGAAATTACTCCAGGATGATGGGGGCGCCCCGCTGAATCCGTCCGATCCGGTACGATAGCGAAGTACGGGACCGTGACCGGTCAGTAATATAGCAACCTCTCGCGACTTCAGCAATCGGCTTAAGTTATTGTCCTCCTTCGATAAGTCCTCCAACGACTCCGCCGCCGACAAGGGTCCGGTGCGCCATGGCGTGAGAAAGCTCTCCGTGGCTGGCGACGACGCCGGCCAGCGCATCGACAATTTCCTCGCCCGGGAGTGGAAAGGCCTGCCGCGGCCGCGGATCTACCGCCTGCTGCGCAAGGGCCAGGTGCGGGTGAACGGCGGCCGCGTGAAGGCCGACTACCGGCTCTGTGCCGGGGACGAACTCCGCCTGCCGCCGGTCACCATCGAGCCCGCGCAGGCGGGCCGCCCCGACCGCGGCCTGGTCGAGCGGCTGCTGGCTGCCGTGGTGTACGAGGACAAGCGCCTGCTGGTCGTGAACAAGCCGAGCGGGGTCGCCGTGCACGGTGGCAGCGGCATCAGTTTCGGTGTGGTCGAGGCGCTGCGCGCCGGCCGCCCGGAGCTGAAAGTGCTCGAACTGGTGCACCGGCTGGACCGGGAGACGAGCGGCTGTCTCGTGCTGGCCAAGAAGCGGAGCGCGCTGCGCGAGCTGCATGCGCTGTTCCGCGAGGGCGCGGTGGAGAAGGTCTATCTGGCGCTGGTCGCCGGTGACTGGCAGCTGGGTGCCCGCACGGTCGATCTGCCGCTGGCGGTGCACCGGCGCAAGGGCGGCGAGCGCCACGTCCAGGTGGACCACGACGACGGCAAGCTCTCGCGCACCCGCTTCAGCGTGCAGGCTGCCTATGGCAGCTGCACCCTGCTGAAGGCGCAGCCGGAGACGGGGCGCACGCACCAGATCCGGGTGCACGCGGCGGCCTGCGCGCATCCCGTGCTGGGGGACGAGCGTTACGGCGACGAGGCGGCCAATGCGCGTTTCGCCCGGCTGGGGCTGCGGCGGCTGTTCCTGCATGCCCAGTCCATCGGCTTCGTGGACGGCAATGGCAACGACCGGTTGTTCACGGCGCCGCTGCCCGCCGAACTGGACGCGGTGCTGGCGCGGCTGAAAGAGCGGCGCAGCTGAAGGGTCGTCAGAGCAGCGGCACGCCGAGGTCCTCGAGTGTGCGAGCGAGCCAGATCAGCGGCAGGCCCACGAGTCCTGTCGGGTCCTGGCTCTCGATGCGCTCGAACAGGACCGGACCACTGCCCTCGGCCTTGAAGCCGCCGGCACAGTCCCAGGCGCGGTCCCGGTCGACATAGCGCTCTGCGAGGGCCCGCTCGTAATGCCGGAAGCGCACTTCGGTGACGTCCGTATGGACCCTTTCCTCGCTGCCGTCACCGCTGCCGGAGCCGTGTATGACGCAGACCGAGGTCAGGAATCGCATCGGCAGGCCACGCGCCGCCAGCAATTGCGCAACGGCGGCGTCGCGGCTGCCGGGCTTGCCGCAGGCCCTGCCTTGCAGCACCGCGACCTGGTCGGAGCCGATCACCGTGGCCCGGGCGTGCCGGGACGCGACCGCCGCGGCCTTCTCCCGCGCCAGCCGCAGGGACAGCGCGGCGGGGGCTTCGCCGTCGTGCGGGGTCTCGTCCAGGTCGGGCGCCACGCATTCGAAGCGGCTGAGGATCCTTGCCAGCAGGTCCCGCCGGTAGGGCGAGGAGGAGGCGAGCACGACGTCGTTCGGGGCGGGATTTTCCATTCTCGATCAGTCACCTGTGCGGACTTGCGGGCCCCTGAGGCAGCCCGTTTTTTCTTTGACAGCAGGGGTCAAGGCTCTTATCATCCGCCGGCTATGTCCAGCCCCATGCTTCAGGCGGTGCGGCCCGACGCGCTGGCCGCCCGACGTGAGGAGATCAGGGATACCATTCCGCTGGGCTCCACGGATCGTCTGGCGGCCCTCGTCCGCGAGGTGTTGACGCGGTGCGGCGGAGAGGCACCCGGGGACTGGGCCGGGGACTGGGAACGCCGGCCGCTCGCGGTCGAACTCGACTTCGACAGCCGGCGGGTCGAGGGTAAACAGCCGGTACCGGCGGTTACCGGGAAGGCCCGGGTCACGCTGCCTCTGGTCTGCGAAAGGTGCCTGGGACTGATGGAACTGGCGCTGGAAGCGGATATCGCGTTCCTGCTGCCGGATGCCGACATGACCGACGAGGCCCTGCCGGGCTTCGAAGTCTGGCAGGTGGAGGGGCGCGGCGTGCGGCTGCTCGATCTGGTCGAGGAGGAATTGTTGCTGGCGCTGCCGCTGGCCCTCATGCACGAGGACCGTTCGCGCTGCCGGCCGGTGACGGAGGACTACGCAGCGGACGACGCGGAAGCGGAGCCGGACACGCAGCGCCCGTTCAGTGCACTGAAGGCGCTGCTGAGAGAAGACGAGGACCAGGGCGAGTGACCCCACGGCCGGGCGCTCACATGACTTACAATCGATTCGAGACCGATCCCGCCTGAAGCTTCAGGGCTGCCGGCGGGTCAGTTTTTTTTGGAGACCTGAAAATGGCAGTTCAGAAAAGTCGCAAGACACCTTCCAAGCGCGGCATGCGCCGCGCCCACGACGCGCTGAATGGCGAGACGCTGTCGGTGGAGCCCACCACCGGCGAGACTCACTTGCGTCATCACGTGAGCCCGGACGGGTTCTACCGGGGCCGCCAGGTGGTGAAGCCCAAGGTCGTGGAAGAGCAGGACTGATCCCTGCCTGAGCCGGTGCCGGACGACCCGGACCGGCTCTCTCCACACCCATGCAGGCCGTCGATTTCACCATCGCCCTGGATGCCATGAGCGGGGACCTCGGTCCCGGCGTCGTGGTGGCGGCGGCGAGGCAGGCGCTGCGGCGCCATTCTGCCCTGGGCATCGTGCTGGTGGGCGATGAAACCGTGCTCGAGCCTCTCGTCGCCGCTGTCGGTGACGATGCGGCCGGCCGTCTCGTGGTCCGGCATGCCGCCGAGATCGTCACGATGAACGATGCCCCGGTGGATGCGCTGCGGCGCAAGAAGCAGTCGTCCATGCGCGTGGCCGTCGACCTGGTGAAGCAGGGTGAGGCACAGGCCTGCGTGAGCGCGGGCAACACCGGCGCTCTGATGGCGATAGCGAAGTTCGTGCTGAAGACGGTGCAGGGCATCGACCGGCCGGCCATTCTCGCCGAGATGCCCGCGCGCGGCGGGTCGGTCCACATGCTGGATCTCGGCGCGAACGCCGATTGCACGGCCGAACAACTGTTCCAGTTCGCCATGATGGGATCGGTAGTGACCGGCGACGTGCGCGGGCTGGAGAATCCGCGGGTGGCGTTGCTCAACATCGGCGAGGAAGAGATCAAGGGCGACCAGACCGTGAAGGCCGCCGCGGCGATGCTCGCGGCAAGCGGGCTGAACTACGTCGGTTACGTCGAGGGCAACGGCATCATCTCCGGCAAGACCGACGTGGTGGTGACCGACGGCTTCACCGGCAACGTGGCGCTGAAGACCATGGAGGGGACGGCCGGATTCATCTCCGAGATGCTGAAAGCGGCCTTCACCGAGACCTGGCTGTCAAAGCTGCAGGCACTCGCGGCGCGAGGCGTTCTCGGACGGCTGCGGGCCCGGCTGGATCCCAGGCACTATAATGGCGCGAGTCTGGTCGGTCTCACCGGTATCGTCGTGAAGAGTCACGGCAGCGCCGACGAACTGGCCTTCCTGCACGCCATCGAGACGGCGGTGGTGGAGGTCGAGCACGACGTGCCGTCCCAGATCGGACGTCTGCTGCAACGGGAAGCCGCATGAAATATTCGCGCATCGAGGGTACCGGCCGCTGCCTGCCCGACAGGATCCTCACCAACGCCGAGCTGGAGAAGATGGTGGATACCACCGACGAGTGGATCCGCACACGAACCGGCATCGAGCGCCGCCACATCGCTGCCGATGATCAGTACACCAGCGATCTCGCGGTGGGGGCCGCGCGGGAGGCCATGGCGGCTGCCGGCGTCGGCCCGGCCGATATCGACTTCATCGTCGTCGGCACGACCACGCCGGACCGGGTCTTCCCAAACGTGGGCTGTCTGGTACAGGAGAAACTGGGCATCCACGACTGCGCCGCATTCAGCGTCGAGGCCGCGTGCACCGGTTTCATCTATGCCCTCAGCGTGGCCGACAAGTTCGTGCGTGCCGATGCGGCCGGCTGCGCGCTGGTGATCGGTGCCGAGACGCTCTCCCGGATCACCGACTGGGACGACCGCCAGACCTGCGTATTGTTCGGCGACGGCGCCGGCGCGGTGGTGCTGAAGCCGGCCGACGAGCCCGGTGTCGTGTCCACCCATCTCGGCGCCGACGGCCAGTACAAGGACCTGCTTTACTACCCGGCGGGTCCGTCCGAGAGGCTGGACGACATGCTGCGCGGCGAGGCGGCCATCCACATGCGTGGCAACGAGGTCTTCAAGGTGGCGGTGAAGACCCTGGGCAACATCGTCGACGAGACGCTGGCGGCCAATCAGATGTCCAAGAGCGATATCGACTGGCTCATCCCCCACCAGGCGAATATCCGCATCATCCAGGCCACGGCCAAGCGTCTCGACATGCCGATGGAGCGGGTGGTACTCACCGTGCAGGACCACGGCAATACTTCCGCCGCCTCGGTGCCGATGGCCCTCGACGTGGCGATCCGCGACGGACGCATCAGCCGGGGGCAGACCCTGTTGCTGGAGGCGTTCGGCGGCGGCTTTACCTGGGGCTCGGCGCTGGTCCGCTACTGAACCCGCCGACGCGCGCTACCACAGCGGTGCGGGTACCGCCGCCGTTTCCCGGTCGCGGCGGGTGCGCCGCAGCATGCGCTCGTGCAGCTGCTCGCGCCGCGCGGCGATGCGCTCGCGGCGGGTCGCTGCATCGGTGCCCACCTTGAAACGCCGGAAGTAGTTGTCCCGGAAGCCGCAGAAGTCCTCGTAAGCCTCGATGACGTGCTTCAGTTCCCGCAGCACGAGCTCGATCATGATCGCGTCGTCCAGATAGCCCAGTCCGGGCATGTCGTCGGGGATCAGGTCCTCCGGGTCGCCGAAATAGATCAGCGCGGAGAGCAGCTTCAGCCGTTCCGCGCCGGGCAGGCCCCACTCCTCGTCCTCCAGCATGGAGCACATGGCCTGCAGGCGCGGCAGTCGCTCGCGGACGAAGTCCGGCAGCGCTGCCGGATGCAGGGATTCCATCACGTCCCGGGTGGCCTTGACGATCTCCGCCTCGTCGGCGTCCTTGGCCGCGGCGCGGGCGCCCTTCATGGCCTTGCGGAACTGCTTGAGGTCACGCTCGCTGATGTACAGGCTGATCTTGATACTCATGGTATTTCTTCGCTCGCGCTCATGGGGCCGGAGAGGGGCACGAGGGAAAGGTAGGCGACTCCGGGGAGGTGGTCAACGCCGGCACGTCGACCGGATGCCGGATATCTGGGAGAATCTCCGCCGTTGCACCCCACGGTGCGTTGCGCAGAGATCCGCTCGATGAGGACGGTTGCAGGCAGGCTCGGCCTGTTCGCTTTGGCGATGCTCGGGCTATCCGTCGCGATGCCGGCGCAGGCTGAGGTATTCGACCTGCCGGACAACGGCGATACCGTGGTCGGACAGGTGACGACCGTCGAATCCCGCGAGTGGGACACGCTGCTGGACATAGCCCGCCGTCACGGACTCGGCTATTACGACATCGTCCGGGCCAATCCGGATGTGGACCCGTGGCTGCCGGGCGATGGCACCGAGGTGGTGCTGCCGACCCGCTTCATCCTGCCCGACGTGCCCTGGGAAGGCGTGGTGCTGAATCTGCCCGAGTACCGTATGTATTACTTCCCGCCGCCGGAGGCGGACGGCCCGCGCACGGTCATGACCTTCCCGATCAGCATCGGCCGCATGGACTGGGAGACGCCCCTGGGCGTGACCCGCATCACCGTCAAGGCCAGGGACCCGGCGTGGTATCCGCCCGAATCCGTGCGCAAGGAGCACGAGGCCGACGGCCGCTCATTGCCGCGGGTGGTGCCGCCGGGGCCGGATAATCCGCTGGGGCAATTCGCGATGCGCCTCGCGATCCCGGGTTATCTCATCCACGGGACGAACCGCCCGGCCGGCGTCGGCATGCGCGTGACCCACGGCTGCATCCGCATGTTCCCGGAAGACATCGAGTTCGCTTTCGGGCGCATCCCGACCGGCACGCCGGTGCGCATCATCGACGAGCCCTACAAATTCGGCTGGTACGACGGGCAGCTGCTCATGGAGGCCCACGAGCCGCTGGAGAGTCCCGCAGAGACGGTCGACGCGGCGCCGGTCAGCACGCTGACGCGGCTGACCGAGCTCTACGTGGCGGCCACCGGCGATCGGCGCATCGAGGTGGACTGGGACCGGGTGGAAGCGCTGCATCACGCCGCCGACGGCATACCGCGCCGGGTGGATGCTGCCGGCGTCGGCGAAACGCTGGTGGCGGACCAGGACTAGCCGCGCGGAAGGTCGGCAGGATTCGCGTACGAGACTTGCGGACAAAAAAACGCCGCGACGAGCGCGGCGTTTAAGAGTCTCTGAATCCGCGAATTATTTGGACATCGACTTCTGGAACATGCGCTCCAGGCGTTCGCGGTTCGCATCGCAGCAGCTCTGCGCGCCCTGTGCGGCCGACAGCGCCTGGCTGGCGGTGCTCTGAGCGCTGGAAGCCATCTGGCTGGCACGGTCCGCGGCGGAACGTGCGGCTTCAGCGGCCGACTTCGCAGCAGCGGCGTCGGCAGCAGCGCGTTCGGCGGTCGCCTGCACTTCGTCCATGGCGGTCTGGTTGGCACAACCGGTGACCAACAGCATCGTGGCTGCGACGGCGCCGAGTTTCGTTGCGATTCTCTTCATATGCTTTTCCCCTGTTGGAGGCATTAAAAACAAGCGTATTATTTATTAAACGCGGTCAGTGTTCAACGTAATCAGGGTATCGGGGGCAGTTTTTTTTCGCCCCGAGGCATTTGATTTGTCTGCGTTTTGCGACACGTATCCGGCGCTGCCCGTCAGAGTTCGCTGAGCAGTCGGCGGGCTTCGTCCTCCAGTCGGGCGAGTTCGCGTTCCAGGGAATCCTGGTTGCGCTCGAGATCGCGAAGGCGATAGTAGACGGAGCGGCGCTGATCGTCGCTCAGGTCCTGACGCTGGAGATCGAAATCCAGCTGGCGCAGCGCGCGCTCGGTATCGTCCAGTTCCTCGTTCACCCGGTGGATGCGCCGGCCCAGCTGGTAGCCGGTGTAGAAGTCTTCCTCGTAGCCCGGCGGGCAGACGCCCTGGTAGCTGCGCCCGTCGCGGCCGTGGGTGAGGCCGCCGGCCACGGTGCACAGGCGGTCGAGACCCGCGAGGCGGCCGCGGGCATAGGCTTTCCGGTCCGGGAGGACACCGTATTCGGCACAGGCTTCCCGGTGCTCTTCGATGCGCTCGGGCGGATAGCCGCGTGCGCCGTCGGTTTCTCCCAGAGCCTCCCAGTCGGCCCGCCGGCATTCGGTCTCGGAGAGGGTGGCGCAGCCGCCGGCCAGTAGGGCTGCGGGCAGGATGAGGCAGAGAAACTTGCGCCGGAATGGAACCTGTATATAATCACAGTATCTGGGCATGCATACAGGATAACACCATGGCCGATCTCACCCCACGCCAGTCGCAGATTCTGAAACTCATCCAGGATTTCATCGCCGAGACGGGCATGCCGCCCACCCGGGCCGAGATCGCCGAGGAGCTGGGTTTCCGCTCTCCCAACGCCGCCGAGGAACACCTGCGGGCACTGCAGCGCAAGGGTGTGCTGGAACTGAGGCCCGGCACCTCCCGCGGCATCCAGCTGAAGGATTCCCTGCGCGAGCAGATGGGCCTGCCGCTGGTCGGGCGGGTGGCCGCCGGCCAGCCCATCCTGGCCGAGCAGAACATCGAGGCCCATTACCAGATCGACAAGAGCCTGTTCCGGCCGAAGCCCCATTACCTGCTGCGGGTGCAGGGCATGAGCATGAAGGACGTGGGCATCCTGGACGGTGACCTGGTGGCCGTGCATCGCACGCCCGAGGTGCGGAGCCGCCAGATCGTGGTGGCCCGCCTGGAGGACGAGGTCACCGTGAAGCGTTACCGGCAGGAAGGCACCATGGTCTGGCTGATGCCGGAGAACAGCGAGTTCGCTCCGATACGGGTGGATCTCGCTCACCAGCCGCTGGTCATCGAAGGCGTGGTCGTCGGCGTCATCCGCGACGGCATGCCGGTGCACTGAGGCGTCTTCCGCCCCGTGGACGAAGCTCTCGAACAATTACTCGGCAGTTACCGGCTCTGGCGCGGTAGCGAGGGCGCCGTGCGGGAAGGTCAGGCCGGCCGGGTGGCGGCCACCGGTTACCGCAAGCTCGATGCCTGCCTGCCCGGCGGCGGCTGGCCGCTGGCCTCGCTCACCGAAGCCCTGTCCGCCGCCTGCGGCATCGGCGAGTTGCGCCTGTTCATGCCGGCACTCTCCGCACTGTGCCGGCAGCGTGAGGGCTGGGTGGTCTGGATCGCACCGCCCCACGTGCCCTATGCGCCGGCGCTGGTGCAGTGGGGGCTGGAAGTCTCCCGGGTACTGCTGATCCATCCTGCCCGTGACCAGGAGGCGCTCTGGGCGATGGAGCAGGCATTGTCCTCGGGTACCTGCGTGGCCGTTCTGGCCTGGATCAACCGCATGGACGAGCGCACCAGCCGGCGGCTGCAGCTCGCGGCCGGCCGGGGCGAGAGCTGGGCCATTGCTTTCCGACCGGCCGCCGCCAGGCGGGAGGCCTCCGCCGCCGCGCTGCGATTGCTGCTGCGTCCCGGCAGCAACGGCACCGATGTGGACCTGTTCAAGGTCCGCGGCGCGCGGCCAGCCCTGGTGAGCGACTATGACGATCGGGACGGCGGTTGCCCGTTGCCGCTGGTGCGTCCGCCGGGGGAGGGCCTGGAGGAGAGTGCGGGAGCGGTGGGCGTCGGCGGGCGCGCCGGCTCGGGCTGACGACGTGGCCGCCTCTCCATGGTATCGCCGCTGTCCGAGTCCGATTCCGTCCTGCCGGCCGAAGGGGAGCCTCCGCAACCCCGGGCCGAGCGGGGGCGGGTAACGGCCGTTCCCGGACCCGCCCGGCAGCAGCCGCTGCCTCTCGGTGGCGGCGAACCGCCGGCCGAAGACCCGTCTCCTTCGTATTCACGGCAGCGCCGCTCGCAATGCTGGCTGTGCATCCGCCTGCCCGGCATCGCCCTCGAGGCACTGGGCGAGTCTGCGGCGGCATCCGCCGGGCCGGTGTCGGTGGTGGAAGAGGAAGGCGGGCAGGTCGCCGTCCATCTCGCGAACCGGACCGCCGCGGCGGCCGGGATCAGGCCCGGCCAGACGCTGAGCGCCGCCCTGGCACTGGCACCGGCGCTCCGCACTCTCTCGCGTCGGCCGCGGCGCGAGCGCGTCCTGCTGGAAGCCCTGGCTGACTGGGCCGGACGCTTCAGCCCCCTGGTCAGTCCGGAGGCCCCGGATGCGCTGCTGCTGGAAGTGCAGGGGAGTCTGCGTCTGTTCCGCGGCCTGGATCGCCTCTGTCGGCTGGTCACCGAAGGGCTGCGGCAACGGGGCCACCGGGCCCTCGTCTGCGTAGCCCCCACGCCGCTGGCGGCGCTCTGGCTCTCGCGGGACGCCAGCAGCCGGGTGGAGGGCGTGGCCGAACTGGCGCGGTATCTCAATCCGCTGGATCTGCGCGTCACCGGGTGGCCGGCCGCGGTGCTGCGGGCACTCGGCGGCATCGGCGTGACGACCATCGGCGAGTGCCGCCGACTGCCCCGGGAAGGGTTCGCCCGGCGCTTCGGCGCGGCGCGGCTGCAGGCGCTGGACCGGGCCTTCGGCCGACTGCCGGACCCGCGGCCCCATTACACGGGTCCGCCGCGATTCCGCGAGCAGATCGACCTCGGGGAGGAGACCCGGGACGAGGCGCTGCTCGCGGCCGGCTGCTCGCGACTGCTGGCCTTACTGGAGGACTTCCTGCTGCGTCATCAGCGGGCGGCGCGGCGTCTGCGGTTCCGCTTCTTCCACCTGCGCGGCGGGGCCACGCCGCTCACCCTGGGTTTCAGCGATGCCGGCTGCGACGTGGAGCACTGGCGGAGCCTGCTTGGCATCCGGCTGGAGCGCCTTCACCTGCCGGCGCCGGTGATCGCCGTGGAGCTCGCCACGGGACGGCTGGAGCACCGCGATGGCGATACGACGGCCCTGCCGCTGGTGCCCGGCCAGGCGGGCCGGCATGAGGAAGGACTGCCCAGGCTGGTGGAGAGCCTGCGGGCCCGGCTGGGCGAGAACGCCGTCCGCGGACTCAGGAGTCTCGCTGAGCATCGGCCCCAGCAGGCCTGGGACGAGGTCGATCCCCTGGAGGGCATGGCAGGCGACGGCGGTGCGGGGCCGTCGCCCTGGAACCGGGTACGGGAGTTGCCCGCGGCCGCCGGCCGGGGAGAGGGCGACGACCTGCTGCTCGAGCGTCCGCTGTGGATATTGATGCAGCCCCAGCGGCTTGCCGTTTACGAGGGACGTCCCTGCCACGACGGTCCGCTGCAGTTCGTACACGGACCGGAGCGCATCGAGAGCGGCTGGTGGGACGGGGCGGACACGGCCAGGGACTACTACGTCGCCGAGACGGGCGCCGGCGCGAGGCTCTGGATCTACCGGGACCGTCGCCCGCCGGCCGGGTGGTATCTGCAGGGCATCTTCGGCTGAGATGGCGCCGCGTTACGCCGAACTGCACGCCGTCAGCAATTTCACCTTCCTGCGCGGCGCTTCCCATCCGGAAGAACTGGTGGACCGGGCTGACGCGCTGGGCTATACCGCACTGGCCCTCACCGACGAGTGCTCCGTGGCCGGCGTGGTGCGCGCCCATGGCGCGGCCCGCGAGCGGGACCTGCAATTCATCGTCGGCGCCGAATTCCGCCTCGCCGACGGGCCGGCGCTGGTGGTACTCGCGACCAGCCGCCGTGGTTATGCGCAGCTGTGCCGGCTCATCACCCGGGGCAGGCGCAACGCGGAGAAGGGTGCCTATCGGCTGCAGCGGGCAGACCTGGAAGACGGTCTGCCGGACTGTCTGGTGCTGTGGCTGCCGGGCCGGGATCTCGCCGGCAGCGCTCACGGCGACTGGTTCGCAGGACTGTTTCCCGGCCGCTGCTGGATCGCCGCGGAACTCGCCGCCGACGGACTGGACCGGCCTCGCCTGGACGGCCTGTGCCGCCTTGCCCGGCGCACAGGCCTGCCGCTGGTCGCGGCGGGCGACGTGCACATGCACCGCCGCGGCCGCCGGGCTTTGCAGGATACGCTCACGGCCATCCGGCTGAAGGTACCCGTGGCCGAGGCGGGATTCGCCCTGCACCCCAACGGCGAGCGCCATCTGCGCTCGCGCCCGCGGCTCGGCGAGCTCTATCCTCCGGCGCTGCTCGGCGAAACCATCGCCGTGGCGGAGCGCATCGACTTCTCCCTGGACGAACTCGCCTACGAGTATCCCCGGGAACTGGTGCCGGCCGGCC
>CAYQZN010000046.1:0-15083 GCA_964421805.1 uncultured Woeseiaceae bacterium | reverse complement strand
AAGGCTATGCGAACGTGCCCTGGGGCCAGGTCCACTACCGCGCCGCCGGCAGCGGCCCGCCGGTGATCCTGCTGCACGACTCGCCGCGCTCCTCGGTGCTGCACGAGCCGCTCCTGGAGGCGCTGGCCGACCGCTGGACGGCGATCGCCCTGGATACGCCCGGCTACGGCGGCTCCGATCCGCTGCCGACGGCCGCGCCGGACATCGGCGACTTCGCGGACGCGCTGGCCGTCACCCTCGATGCGCTGGCCGTGCCCGCGTGCCCCGTATACGGCTGCCACACCAGTTCCAAGATCGCGCTGGAGTTCGCCGTGCGCCACCCGGGCCGGGCGTCGCTGATCGTTATGGACGGGCTGTCGGTGCCCGTCGAGCCGGTCCCGGACGCCTTCATCGAACGCTATATGGCGCCATTCCGGATCACCGACGACGGCGCCTACCTGGCGACGACCTGGGCCCGCACGCGGGACCTGCACCGCTTCTTCCCCTGGTTCTCGCACACCGCGGAGCACCGCCTCGCCATGGAACTGCCGCCCCCGGAGGCCCTGCACCGCTACGCACTCGACCTGCTGATGGCAGGCACTCATTACGCCGATGCCTATGCCGCGGCGATGCGCTACGACCCGGTGCCGGCGCTCGACCGGCTGCAGGACCCGGCGGTGGTGACGTGCCGGCGCGACGACGTGCTCTACTCCCATCTCGAACGCCTGCCGGAGACCCTGCCCGACGGCGTGCGGCGCGAGCCGCTGCCTGCCGACCGCAACGTCTGGCGGGCCCGGCTCCGGGAGCTGTTCGCGAATCACGGCGACTACGTGGCCGGCGTGCGTCTGCCGGGGCCCGGCGAAGTCTTCGGCCGTCCGGGTCCCGCCTGGAGTTACTGGCACGCGCGGCAAGGCGAGCAGCTGCGGCTGCGCTTCCGGGGCGAACTCTCGTCGCGGCACGCACCGGTGCTGCTGCTGCCGGAACTGCCGGGCAGCGCGGCGAGCGCGGCGCCGCTCGCCGACGCACTGGCAGCCGACCGCCGCACGCTGACTCTCGATCCGCCGGGCTGCGGAGAATCCACGGCCGCCGCCGATCCCGGCCCGGAGCGATTCGCCGCAGACCTGCTGCGGTTGCTGGAGGATCTCGACTGGCCCAGCGTGGACGTCGCCGCCACTTTCACGGCCGCGCCCGTGGCGCTGGAGCTGGCCCGGGTCGGCGCAGGACGCGTCGGCCGCGTCGTCTTCGAGGGCGTGCCCCTCGTCGGGCGCGAGGAACGCGAAGAACTGGCCGCCGACTACTGCGTGCCGCTCGCGCCCCGCCGGGACGGCGGCCATCTGCTCGCCGCCTGGACGATGCTGCGGGACAGGGAGCTGAACTGGCCCTGGTACGGCCGGGACGCGGCCAGCATCCGCCGCCGCACCCCGGACCTCGATCCGGAGCGGCTGCACGCCCAGACGCTGGACCTGCTGCGCCAGCCGGCCGCCTACGGCGCGCTGGCCACGCGCTGTCTGGCCCGGGACGTCACCGCCGCCCTGCCGCGGCTGGCACAGTCCGCCCTGTTCATCGCCGATCCGGACGACGTCCGCGACCGGGGCACGCGCGAAGCCGCGGAACGCTGCCCGCGGGCGATGCTGGCCGAGGCCGGGCCCGGGGTGCACGCGAGAGCCAGCATCATCCGCTCCTTCCTCGACTGACCGGCGCCCTGTGCAGGGCTGGCTCGAGTCGCTAAAGTACCGCCTGAACCAGGCGAAGGAATGACATGGCCACAGGCGTCGTAATCAGCGGGACCGGACTCTGGGTTCCGGAGCAGGGCATCGACAACGAGGAGTTGGTGGCCGCGTACAACGCCTGGGTCGACCGCTTCCTGGAAGAGAACGCCGCGGCCGTGGCCGCCGGCGAGGTGGAGGCGCCGGAGAAATCCAGTCCCGAGTTCATCGAGAATGCGTCGGGGATACGCCACCGCTACGTCTACACCCGCGAAGGCATCCTGGACCCGGAGCGCATGTGGCCGGTGTTCCCGGAACGCGCCGAGGACGAGCTGTCGATCACGGCGGAGATCTCCGTGGCCGCCGCGCACCAGGCGCTGGCGAGCGCCGGCCTCGAAGGCAGCGACATCGACGCGGTCATCCTCTCCTGCTCCAACCTGGAGCGGCCCTATCCCGCGCTTGCGGTCGAGGTGCAGCATGCCATCGGGGCGGGCGGCTATGCCTACGATATGAACGTCGCCTGCTCGTCGGCCACTTTCGGCCTGCAGAACGCGGTGGATGCGATCGCCGGCGGTTCCGCCCGGCGGGTCCTGATGGTGAACCCGGAGATCACCTCCGCCCACATCAACTGGCGCAGCCGTGACGCGCATTTCATCTTCGGCGACGTCTGCACGGCCGTGGTGCTGGAGCGCGCCGACGAGAGCCGGGCGGAGGAGCGCTGGGAGGTGCTGGGGACGAAGCTCGCCACCCTCTACTCGAACAACATCCGCAACGACTTCGGCTTCATCAATCGCGGTCCCGAAGCCGACTTCTTCGACAGCGGCAAACTGTTCCGCCAGCAGGGCCGCAAGGTCTTCAAGGAGGTCTCGCCCCTGGCGGCCGATCACATCGGCGAGCACCTGCGCGAGAGCGGCGTCGACCTGGCCGACGTCGGCCGTTACTGGCTGCACCAGGCGAACCTGAACATGAACCGTCTGGTCGTGAAGCGGCTGCTCGGCCGCGACGCGGGGGAGGACGAGGCGCCGGTCGTGCTGGACGAGTTCGCCAATACGGCGTCCGCCGGCTCCGTCATCGCCTTCCATCGCCACCGGGCAGGGCTCGGCGCGGGCGACGTGGGGGTGCTCTGCTCGTTCGGCGCCGGCTACTCCATCGGCAGCGTCATCGTGCGGCGACTGTAGCCGCCACGACAGGGAGGTCGGAACCGAGCACATGACGTTCGAGATCGCCCTGGTCCTGGCCATCCTCGCGGCGGCCCTCGTCCTGTTCATCGGCGAGTGGATCCGCATGGACGTGGTGGCGCTGCTCGTCCTGGGCACGCTCGCGATCACCGGCCTCGTCGCGCCCGACGAGGCTTTCAGCGGCTTCTCCAACACGGCGGTGATCACCGTGTGGGCCATGTTCATCCTCTCCGACGGGCTGACGCGCACGGGCATCGCCAACGTCATCGGCCGCCAGGTCATGCGCCTGGCCGGGCGGCGGGAGGTAGCGATGATCGTGGTGATCATGCTCACCGCCGGCTTCCTCTCCGCGTTCATGAACAACATCGGCGTGGCCGCGCTCATGTTGCCGGTCGTGGTCGACATCGCCCGGCGCACGCGGGTGTCGCCGTCCCGGCTGCTGATGCCGCTGGCCTATGCGAGCCTGCTCGGCGGCCTGATGACCATGATCGGCACACCGCCGAACCTGCTGGTCAGCAATGCCATGGCCGGCGGCGGCTACGAACCCTTCGGCCTGTTCGACTTCACCCCCGTCGGCGTCGTCGTAATGCTCGCCGGCACGCTTTTCGTCGCGCTCGTCGGGCGCCTGTTCCTGCCGAAACGCAAGACGCAGAAACGTGACCGCGGCCGCAGCCAGCGCGCACTGCGTTCCCAGTACAAGCTGGCCGAGCGCACCTTCACGCTGCGGATCCCCCAGAACTCCATGCTGGTCGGCAAGACCCTCGGTGAGAGCCGCATCACCTCGGCCGCCGACCTGGTCGTGCTTGCGCTGCAGCGCTTCGGCCGCAGCGAGACGCTGCCCAATCGCCAGACGACGCTGCGCGCCGGTGACGAGTTGCTGGTTCAGGGCCAGCTGGACCGCTTCAGCGAGCTGCGCCGCCTGAGCGACCTGGTGATCGAGCGCGAGGCGCCGGTGCTGCAGTCCATGGTGGCCGAACAGCTGGCCCGGGCGGAGGTGGTGGTGGCGGACTCCTCGCCCCTGGTCGGCGACCTGGTGGCACACATCGGCTTCCGCCAGCGCTTCGGCGCGGACCTGCTGGCCATCCAGCGGCGGGACCAGTCGCCGCGGCGCACCAACCTGGCCTACGTGCCGCTGCGCGCCGGCGACCGGCTGCTGCTGCAGGGGCGCAAAGAGACCATGGAGGCGCTGCACGAAGTCAGCGACTTCGCCGAGGTGAGCCTGCTCGACGCCGACGAGGTCACCAAACGCTACGGCGCCGACGACCGGCTGTTCGTGGTCCGCGTGCCCCGGGAATCCGAACTCGCCGGACGCACCCTCGGCCGCACCCGGCTCACCGACGTGTTCGACTTCAAGGTGCTCGCCACCTTCCGGGACGGCAATCTCGATCTCTTGCCCGGACCGGACACCGAACTGGCGGGCAGCGACCTGCTGCTGATCCAGGGCGAGCCCGGCGACCTGGACGTGCTGCGAGCCCTGCAGGGGCTGGACCTGGACTCGAAGCCGTCGATGAAGCTCTCGAGTTTCGAGTCCCGGCGCCTCGCGATGCAGGACGCCACCCTGGATCCGCGCAGCTCGCTGGTGGGCAAGAGCGTGGCGGAGCTGAACTTCCGCGAGCGCTACGGCCTGGAGCTGGTCGGTATCTGGCGCAACGGCGCGCCGGTCGAG
Source organism: uncultured Woeseiaceae bacterium (assembly GCA_964421805.1). Taxonomy (GTDB): domain Bacteria; phylum Pseudomonadota; class Gammaproteobacteria; order Steroidobacterales; family Woeseiaceae; genus Lentisalinibacter. The sequence continues at coordinate 10,554 of CAYQZN010000046.1, read as the reverse complement.
GAGGATCTGCGCGACGTGCGGCTGGCGCTCGGCGACGCGCTGCTCCTGGTGGGGCCGCGGGAGAAACTGGAACTGCTGGAGCGGGACCCGGACTTCCTGGTGCTGACGCCGCTGGGCAAGGCGCCGCCGGATACCCGCCGCGCGCCGGTCGCCGCCGGCATCATGCTGGGCGTGGTGACCAGCGTGCTGGTCGGCTGGCTGCCCATCCAGGTGGCCGCCGTGTTCGGCGCCACGCTGATGGTGCTGACCGGCTGCCTCAGCATGGAGCAGGCCTACCGGGCCATCGAGTGGCGCGCCATTTTCCTCATCGCCGGCATGCTGCCGCTGGGCACGGCGATGCAGGATACCGGTGCGGCGGCCTGGATCGCTGGCCACGTCCTCTCGGTGACCGGCGATGCGGGCCCCTGGCCCGTGATCTTCTCGCTCTACGCCATGACCGCGATCTCGACCGTGGTGATCCCGCCCGCGGTGCTGGTCGTGATCATGGCGCCGATCGTGCTGTCGGCGATGGCGGACATGGGTCTGGCGCCGGAGACCGCGATGATGGCCATGGCCGTCGCCGCGGCGGCGAGTTTCATGAGCCCGATCTCCCACCCCGCCAATATCCTCGTGATGGGCCCGGGCGGCTACCGCTTCGCCGACTACCTGCGGGTGGGCGTGCCGCTCACCCTGGTGGTGTTCGCCGTGGTCATGGTCGTGCTGCCGGTCATCTGGCCGTTGCGCCCGGCCTGATCCTCACGGCAGCAGCACGGTGGAGCCGGTGGTCCGCCGTGCCTCGAGGTCCCGGTGCGCCTGGGCGGCATCGGCCAGCGGATAGCGCTGGTTCACCTCGACCTTCACGGCACCGCTGCCGATAACCTCGAACAGTTCGTCCGCCGCGCCGAGCAGCGCCGCCCGCGTCGAGATGAAGTCGAACAGCACCGGCCGGGTCACGTACAGCGAGCCCCGCTTCGCCAGTTCCAGCGGCGCGAAGGGCTCCACCGGGCCGGAGGCATTGCCGAAGGAGACCATCACGCCGTGCGGCCGCAGGCTGTCCAGCGAGGCGTAGAAAGTATCCCGGCCCACCGAGTCGTAGACCGCCGCCACGCCCTCGCCACCGGTCAGCCGGCGCACCTCGCCGGCCAGATCGTCGGTATCCGCCATGACGATGTGGTCGCAGCCGTGCGCGCGCGCCAGCTCCGCCTTGGCCCCGGTGCTCACCGTGCCGATGACGGTGGCGCCGAGGTGTTTCGCCCACTGCACGGCGATCAGGCCCACGCCGCCCGCCGCCGCGTGCAGCAGCACGGTGTCGCCGGAGCGCACCGGGTAGCTGCGCTTCAGGAGATACCAGGCGGTGAGGCCCTTGAGCATGGCTGCCGCCGCGGTCTCGTCGCCGACGGCGTCCGGCAGCGGCACCAGCAGCTCGGCGGCGATCAGGCGTGCCTCGCAATAGGCGTCCGGCGGCCGGCCGGTGTAAGCGACCCGCTGGCCGACCTCGAAGCCGTCGACGCCGTCGCCGAGAGCTTCCACCACGCCCGCCGCCTCGCTGCCCAGGCCGCTGGGGAGTTCCAGCGGATAGAGGCCGGAGCGGTGATAGGTGTCGATGAAGTTGAGGCCGACGGCCGTATGGCGCAGCCGCACTTCGCCGGGACCGGGCTCGCCGACCTCGACGTCGCGCCACTGGAGGACCTGCGGCCCGCCGAACTCCTCGATGCGTATCGCTTTGACCATTTCTGCCATCGGACCCCTCCGTCACTGGCCTTTCCTCGCAGCCGGCGAGTCTAGCAGGCGGTGACGGAGTCGGATTAGGCGGCGCCGGCCGGGGCCCTTAGAATAGCGCGCCGGGGAGCGGCGCGGCGCGCGCGCCGCCGACCGCAGCAACCGAAGCGAGGAGGGATCGTGGGCAGAGTCGACAACAAGGTGGCGCTGGTGACCGGCGCCGCGCAGGGCCTGGGCGCAGCCATCGCGCGGATGCTGGCGCGGGAAGGCGCGCGGGTGGCGCTGACCGACATCAACTTCGCCGGTGCCGAAGAGCAGGCGCGGGCCATCAACGACGAACACGAAGGCGCGGCGCTGGCGCTGGAACACGACGTCACCGACGAGGCGCGCTGGCAGGCGGTGATCGCCGAGACGGTGGCCCGGTTCGGCGGCCTCAACATCCTGGTCAACAATGCGGGCATCGGGTCGATGTCCAGCGTGGAGGACGAGACCTGGGAGAACTGGCGCCACGTGCACGCGGTGGATCTCGACTCCGTGTTTTTCGGCTGCAAGTACGCCATCCCGAAGATCGCGGTCTCGGGCGGCGGCAGCATCGTCAACATCTCCTCCATCTCCGGCATCATCGCCGGCCATAACATGGCGGCCTACAACTCCGCCAAGGCGGCCGTGCGGCACCTGTCGAAGTCCGTCGCACTGCACTGTGCGCGCAGCGGCAACGGCATCCGCTGCAACTCGGTGCACCCCGTGTTCATCGACACGCCGATCCTGACCGGCATGCTCGATGCGGTGGGCCGGCAGAAGGGACTGGACAAACTGACCCGCCAGATACCGCTGGGCCGCATCGGCGACCCGGACGACGTCGCCTACGCCGTGCTCTACCTCGCCTCCGACGAGTCGAAGTTCGTCACCGGCGCCGAGCTGAAGGTAGATGGCGGCATCAGCGCCATGTGACCGGTGCCGGGGGATAGCGGGATGAGTGAGACGGTACTCGTGATCGGCGCCGGCCACGCCGCCGGCCAGCTGGTAAGCACGCTGCGGCACAAGGGCTGGGACGGCCGCATCGTGCTGGCGGGCGAGGAGCCGTGGGTGCCCTATCAGCGCCCCCCGCTGTCGAAGAAATACCTCTCCGGCGATCTCGAGCGGAATCGCCTGTACTTCAAGCCGCCCGGGTTCTACGAGGACGCGGAGGTGGATCTGCGCCTTTCCACCCGGGTGGCCGCGCTCGACACCGCGGCCCGCCGCGCCGAGCTGGAGAGCGGCGGCAGCGTCGACTGGAGCCACTGCGTCATCGCCACCGGCAGCCGGGTGCTGCGGCTGCAGGCGCCCGGCGCCGACCTGCCGGGCATCCACTACCTGCGCACCATCGACGACGTGGACGCCATCCGCGCCCACTTCGCGCCGGGTGCCCGCCTGGTCGTGGTGGGGGCCGGCTACATCGGGCTGGAAGTGGCCGCCGTGGCCGCCGTGGCCGGGCTGGACGTCACCGTGCTGGAGATGGCCGAACGGGTGATGAGCCGGGTGGTCTCGCCTGCGGTCTCCGACTTCTACGAGGCCGAACACCGCCGTCACGGCGTGCATCTGCGCCTCGGCGAGGGGGTATCCGGCTTCGCGGGCGACGGCCGGGTGGAAGCGGTGGTGACCGCCGCCGGCGAGCGGGTGGCGGCGGACTTCGTGGTGGTGGGCATCGGCATCGAGCCGGTGACCGAGCTGGCGGCGAACGCCGGGCTCGCCTGCGACGACGGCATCCTGGTGGACGAGTACTGCCGCACCCGGGCGGACGGCGTCTACGCCGTGGGCGACTGCACCCGCCACCCCAACGGCATCTACGGTCGCCAGCTGCGGCTGGAATCGGTGCACAATGCACTGGAGCAGGCCAAGACGGCCGCGGCCGGCATCTGCGGCGAGGCGGCTCCCTACAACCAGGTACCCTGGTTCTGGTCGGACCAGTACGATCTGAAGCTGCAGATCGCAGGCCTCGCGGAGGGCCACGACCAGATGGTCATCCGGGGCGACCCTGCCGCACGGTCGTTCGCCTGCTTCTACCTGGCGCAGGGCCGGCTGCTGGCCGTGGATGCCGTGAACAGCCCGCGGGAATTCATGCTCTCGAAACCGCTGATCGCGGCGCACGCCACACCGCCGGCGCAGGCGCTGGCCGACCCGGGCGTATCACTCAAGGACCTCCAGTCCGTCGGCGCCGGCGATCGACGATAGCCGTAATTGATAGCGACCAACGATAGCGAGGAACGATGAAAGTATCCGAAGCGCTGGACTCGCGCCTGTCGGTGCGGGCCTTCCTGGACCGGCCCGTGCCCGAGGAGACGGTGCGCGAGATACTCGAGCGGGCGAGCCGCGCGCCCTCGGGCGGCAACCTGCAGCCCTGGCATGTGATCGTGCTCACCGGCGCGGCGCGGGAACGCCTGCTGGACGCGGTCGCGCGCAAGATGCCGCATTCGCCGAAGGGCGAGGGCACCGAGTACAACATCTATCCGCCGGAGCTGAAGGAGCCGTATCGGACGCGGCGCTTCCGCATCGGCGAGATGATGTACGAGAAGCTCGGCATCCCGCGCGAGGACAAGACGGCGCGGCTGATGCAGTTCGCACAAAACTACCGCTTCTTCGGCGCGCCCGTCGGGCTCCTGTTCACGATCGACCGCAGCATGCAGGAGGGCCAGTGGGCGGACCTCGGCATGTTCATGCAGAGCATCATGCTGCTGGCGCGGGAATACGGCCTGGATACCTGCCCCCAGGAAGCCTGGGCGGTCTGGTACCAGACCATCGGCGAGCTGTTCGAGATCCCCGGGGAGCACATGCTCTTCTGCGGCATGGCGCTCGGCTACCGGGACCCGGACGCGCCGGTGAATCAGCTCCGCGCGGAGCGCGCGCCGCTCGCGGAATTCGTCCGCTTTATTCGGGACTGACCGGACCGGCCTGGCCGCCCTGGCCGGCCGCGCCGGTAATCGCAACCAGCAGCGAGCCGTCGGCGGCGAGTCGCCCGTCGCGCAGCGACAGCGCCTCCACCGACAGCGATTCCCTCGCCTCGCCCCGGGTGCCGGCGAAAACGCCGGCGCCGCCGGTCATGACCGCCACGCGGCTGGGCCGGGGCCCCACGGTGATGTCGCCGTCGAAGCTGCCCTGCCAGGTGCCGTCTTCGGCGCGCCACGCCGGCACGAGCACGTGCCGCACCAGCGGCCACAGGTTGTCCATCCCGTCCACGAACAGCGAACCCCGGCCCGCGAGATGCAGAGTCCAGACGCTGTCCGCCAGTAGTTCACCGGTCAGAGGCCGGGTGCCGGAGTCCAGTGCGGCGAAGCGCACCCCGAAACCCAGGGCTCGCCCGTCCACGTCCCGCAGCACCAGCACCCGTGCCTCGGTCCATGCCAGCGCCGGTTCCCACAGCGTCTCGGCCGCGGCGGGGACGCTGGCGAGCAGACCGTCGGTCGGCCCGGTGCGGGCCACGGTACCGGCGGCACTATCGTAGAACACCTCCACCGAGGCGTCCGGTGCGGCCGCCAGCGGCACGCGCGGGTTCTCCCGCACCAGCGGGTTGTAGTAGAGAGCCAGGAGCACGAGCACTGCGCCGCAGACGAGGCCGGCCAGCAGCGAAAGGACATACTTCATGGCGCGGCCCTCCCCGGGCGTGTACCGGTCTGCGTGAGCGTCATGATCTCTATCCGGCCGACCAGGCGGCCCTCGGCGTCCTGACCCGAGACGTCCCACTCCTCGCTGAAGCTGCCGACGAAGCCGGCGAACTCGCCGCTGCCCCCGGCCACGTCCCCGAGGATCTTGAACACCGGCGACATCGACGATTGCGCAGCCGGCTCCGCGGCGGCGCCGGCCGTCGCCATGGCATGGGGCGAGACCTCGGGACCGGCCGCCGTGAGGAACAGCGCGCCCCGCGCCGGCAGCATCAGCGTCCAGTCCGTGTACGCGGCATCCCCGCCGTAAATGCGGCTGGCCAGGCCGATGACCTTGCCGGAGGCGTTACGCAATTTGTAGATCTCCACCGCAGCGTCGCCGGCGGCCCCGGGCAGGGAGAGCCCTGCCGGCACCGACGGCGCCGCGCTGCCGGCCGCGACGGCGCCGAGCACCCGGTCTTCCGGGATCTCGATGCGGAAACTCTCCGTGCGGCCCCCGTTCCTCGCGACGCCCGATTCCGAGGCGAAGCGCACGGGGTCCACGAACGGATACCAGCCGGCGAGCCAGACGGCTCCGCCGATACCGAGCAGCAGACCGAGCAGGAATAATTTCTTCAACGGGCTCTCGCGCCTCCGGGTTGCTGGCGGACCGGCCGTCGAACCCGACGGGCCGGATCGCTGAATTTTAGGTAATCTGTGCCGCCGGAGGTCGCCGACTTGGACAAATTGTGAACCAGCACACAATTCGGGGCCCGGATCGCCGATCCGATACCCGATATCGGGGAAACTCCGGCCGTACCCGTCACCACACGGACGCCGGCTGGCGGCGCCCCTGAAGCCCATGCACAGACTGATCCTCCTCCTGTCGCTCCTTTCGCTGCTGTCGCTGACCCCGGCGCTCGCCCCGTCCGCCGCGGCGGCGGAGGTCACGATCGTCCACCACGAGTCACCTCGGAGCTGGCGCTTCGACGCGACGCCGGCGGGCGGCGGGACACTGGATTTCACCGCCTTCGGCCGCAGCTGGCGCCTCGAACTCGCACCCAACGCCAGGCTGTCCGCGGCGCTCGGGCGCAGCGCTGCGGCGCGCGATGCCGGCGTGGAGCTGTATCGCGGCCGCATCGCCGGCGCACCGGCCTCCTGGCTGCGCCTGACACGCGGCGGGGACGGGCGCTGGGCGGGCCTCATGTGGGACGGCGACGAGCTCTACGCGCTGGAGTCGGCAAGCGCGCTCCGTCTGGCGGACGATGCGGACCATAACGCCGATATCTCCGCCGATGCCGGCGCCGACACCGCTCGCCTCGCGCCCGGGCCCGGCGGCGCGCCGGTGGTATTCCGGCTGGCGGACATGCGCCTCGCGCCGGGCGCGCTCGGCTGCGCCGTCGCCGACGGGCCCGACTCGCCGGCGGACAGCGCCAAGGCCGGCTTCGACGGCCTGGTGAGGGAACTCGCGAAAACCGTCGAGAGCGAGATCGACATCGCCGTGCTCGGCGACGCGGACTTCGCGGCCCGCCACCCGGATCCGGTGGCCGCACTGGCCACGCGGCTGAACAATATCGACGGTATCTTCTCCGAGCAGGTGGGCGTGACGATCAACGTCACCGACTTCCGGGTCTTCACCGCAGCGAACGACCCTTTCACCGATTCCACCGACCCGACCACGCTGCTGGCCGACCTCGGCAACTACAAGTCCGGCCAGCCCGATCTGCGGAATCTCGGGCTGGTGCATCTCTACACCGGCAGGGACCTGGACGACAGCACCGCGGGCATCGCCTATACCCGCGCGCTCTGCAGCACCCGCTTCGGCGCGGGATTGAGCGAGGGCCGACGCACCGTGACCACGGACAGCCTGATCGGCGCCCACGAGATCGGCCACAACTTCGGCTCGCCCCACGACGGGGAAGACGGCTCGGTCTGCGAGAGCACGCCGCAGAATTTCCTGATGGCACCGCGGCTGAACGGCAGCTCCACGTTCTCCGCCTGCAGCCTGGAGCAGATGGCGCCACAGGTCGCATCGGCCTTCTGCCTGAAGGCCCTGCCCGACGCGGACATGACGATTGCCGCGGTCGCCTCGCCGGCGACGGTGCTGGAAGGCGGCACCGTCAACCTCGAGCTGACCGCAAGCAACCTGGGCACGGCCACGGCCGAGCTGGTGTCGATGAGCGTCGACCTGCCGTCGGGCGTGAATCTGCGTGACGCCGGCACGCTCTGCACAGCGGCGGCGAGCGGCGCCGAGTGCACCATCGGCACGGTCGCGGCCGGCGGCTCGGCGACGGCGAACCTGACGCTCGCCGCCGTCGACGCGGGCTCGGTCACTCTGGCCGCCGAAGTGCGGGCCGACAGCGACACCCAGCCGGCCAACAACACGGCCGGCGCGTCGCTGCGCATCGACCCGGCCGCCGATCTGGGCATCGCACTGCAGGCGCCCGCCTCGCTCACCCGCGGCGCCCGCGCCATGCTGGACCTGACCGTGACCAACGCGTCTCTGCGCACCGCCACCGGGGTGGTCGTGACCGTCAGCACCCCGTCCTTCCTCGAGCCGGCGGTGACACCAGGCACCGCGGATTGCACCGTCACGGCCGGGGAGGTGCGCTGCGAGGCGGCGGCTCTCGCCGGCGGGAGCACGCTGGCGATCGAACTGGCGGTCGACGCCGCACTGGAGGGCACCGGGACGGTGGAGGCGACGGTGAGCGCGGCGCAGGGCGACCCGGACACCGGCGACAACACGGCCAGCCGCAGCATCGAGGTGAGCAGCACCGCCGCCGCGACCAGCGCAGGCGGCGGCGGCGGCGGTCACGGCCTCTGGTTGCTGCTGCTCACCGCGGGTTGCCTCGCCGCGGCCCGGCGGAGAGCGTGAGCCGGGCCCGGCCGAAGACCGGCCGCATTGGCCGCATAGCCATCGCCGTCCACGGCGGCGCCGGACTCATCCGCCGCGAGGACCTGCCGTCCGGCCGCGAAGCCCGCTATCACGACGCCCTGCGCGAGGCGCTGTCGGCCGGTCACGAGTTGCTCGCCGCCGGCAGCAGCGCCCTGGATGCGGTCACTGCGGCGGTCGTCGCGCTGGAAGACAACCCGCTGTTCAATGCCGGCCGCGGTGCCGTTTTCAATCACGAGGGCGGCCACGAGCTCGACGCCTCGGTCATGGACGGCCGCAACCTGGCAGCCGGCGCCGTGGCCGGGGTACGCCGTGTGCGCAATCCGGTGCTCGCCGCCAGGGCGGTGATGGAGCATACCCCCTACGTGATGCTGGCGGCCGCCGGCGCGGAAGACTTCGCCCGCGCGCAGGGGCTCGCACTGGTCGAGCCGGACTGGTTCTCGACTCCACAGCGCCGTGCGGAATGGGAACGCGCCCGCGCGGCGGCGGGGGCGGACAGCGCGGCCCGTCCGGAGGAGTTCAGCCTGGGCACGGTCGGCGCCGTCGCGCTGGATGACGGCGGCAACCTGGCGGCGGCCACGTCCACGGGCGGCCTCACCAACAAGCGCTGGGGCCGGGTCGGCGACACGCCGGTGATCGGCGCGGGCACCTGGGCGGAGAACGGCGTCTGCGCCGTGTCGACCACCGGCGACGGTGAGTACTTCCTGCGCACGGCGGCGGCACACGACGTGGCCGCGATGATCCGCTACGGCGGCGCCGACCTGACCGCGGCGGCCCGGCGGGTGGTCGGCGAGAAGCTGCGCTCGCTGGGCGGCAGCGGCGGGCTCATTGCCCTCGACGGGACGGGCCTGCCCGTGTTCGAGCAGAACTGCCCGGGGATGTACCGGGGCGGCATCGACCGGCAGGGGCGCGTGACCACGGCCGTGTTCGCCGGCGAATCCTGACCGTCCGAATCCTGCCTAGACCCCGGCGCTCGCGTAGTAGCGGGCGACGTGCTCCTCGAAGCTGATGGACTCGGACGCCTCCAGCTCCCGCTGGCGCTCGCGGGAGCGCCGCGCCTCTTCCTCGAACTCCGCCTGGCGGCGCTCGTTCACCGGCTTCAGCGTGCGGAAATACGACTTGTGGCTGCGCGCCGCCTCCAGCGCGAACTCGAAGAAGCTGGCACCGTTCTCCGCCAGCTCGGCCAGCAGGCGGGCCGAGGGCGTGCGGTCGGGGTCGTCGACCAGTTCCCGCTGCTGGGCGAGCGTATCGCCGTAGGGGGCGCCGTCGAGGCCGCGGTCGAGGATCTCCGCCACCGGCGCCATGTCGGCGAGGATATCGGCGGCCCAGTCGGCCAGCAGGACACCGCGGCCGTCGCGCTTGAGATACAGGCCCGGGTCACGGCCCGAGTGGGCGGTGGCGGTCTGATTGGCACCGGCCTCGGCCAGCGCCTCGTCGTCCAGGAGCGGGCTGTCCTTCAGCAGACAGTAGATCAGGAAGCACTCGACGAATCGCAGTTCGTTCTGATTGACGCCGACCGGATCGAAGGGGTTCAGGTCCAGGGCGCGCACTTCCACGTACTCCACGCCACCGCGCAGCAGCGCCGCCGTTGGCCGCTCGCCGGAGCGGGCCGTGCGCTTCGGCCGGATCGAGCTGTAGTACTCGTTCTCGATCTGCAGGATGTTCGCGTTCAACTGCCGGTGCACGCCGTCCACCAGCAGGCCGATGCGCTCGTAGTCCGGCTCCGGCGTATTGATGGCGGCGTCCAGATCGGCGACGTAACCCGGCAGGTCGTTCAGCGAGATATTCAGCTTCGCCTGGGTGCGATTGCTGTAGCCGAAGTCGCTCATACGCAGCGACGTGGCATAGGGCTCGAACAGGGTCTCCGCGTCGAACTCCGGGATGGTCGGGTAGTCGTCGGCCAGGAACGACTTGCACATGGCCGGCGAGGCACCGAACAGGTACAGGAGCAGCCAGCCCTCGCGGCGGAAGTTGCGCAGCAATCCGAAGTAATGCGCGGAACGGAATGCATCCGCCGAGCCGGCGTCGCCCTCGTGCTCCTGGTACTCGTGCCAGAAATGCTCCGGCAGCGAGTAGTTGAAATGCACTCCCGAGATCGTCTGCATGACCCGGCCGTAGCGATACCCCAGCCCCCGCCGGTAGACCTTCTTCATCTGGCCGACGTTCGAGGGGCCGTAGTCGGCCAGCGGAATGCTCTGCTCGTCGCCCACCCGGCAGGGCATGGACGTGACCCACAGCAGCTCGTCGCCGAGCTGCCGATAGGCGAACTGATGGACGTCACACAGAAACTGGACGGTCTCCCACAGGGCGGGGAAGGCGGGCGTGACGAACTCGATCAGCGCCTCGGAG
>CAYQZN010000045.1:0-15087 GCA_964421805.1 uncultured Woeseiaceae bacterium | reverse complement strand
AACGAGATCACGTTCTACGTGCAGCAGACCTCGGTGATCAATCCTCCCTGATCGGCGCCGGCGGGTCTGCTGCCGAGGGGGCCCGCGTCATCATCGAGTATCTCTCAACCAGCGTCATCCTCCTGGACGACGCATTCCGTGTAGTCGACCTGAACCCCGCAGCCGAGAATCTCCTCGGCGTCAGTCACGAGCGGGCCCGGGGCACGCCGCTGGTCAGCCTGTGCGGCGACAACCGGAAGCTCGCCGAGGTGCTGCAACGGGCGATGGACGCCGGCCAGACCTTTGCGCGGGAGATCACCTTCGCCACCCGCACCGGCGAAGACGAGCAGCGCATCACCGACTGCCGCGTCACGCCCCACGGCGGCATCCGCCCCGACGTCGCGCTGATCGTGGAGTTCTCGGACGTCACCCGGCGCTCGCGCATCACCCGGGAGAACGCCCTGCTGGCCCAGCACTTCACCGGCCGCAAGATCATCCGCCAGCTCGCCCACGAGATAAAGAACCCGCTCGGCGGGCTGCGTGGCGCGGCCCAGCTGCTGGAGCGCCAGCTAGCGAGCCCGGAGCTGAAGGAATACACCGGCGTCATCATCCGCGAGGCGGACCGCCTCGCCGGCCTGGTGGATTCCCTGCTCGGCCCCGGCGGCCAGGTGTCCCGGCGCGAGACCAACATCCACGAGGTGCTGGAGCATGTCGCCCAGCTGGTCTCCGCGGAGACCGAGGGCAGCCTGCGCCTGGAGAGGGACTACGACCCGGGTCTGCCGCCGATGATGCTGGACCGGGACCTGATGGTGCAGGCCGTGCTGAATCTGGTGCGCAACGCGGTGGCCGCCACCGGGCCTGCCGGCACCGTGACGCTGCGCACCCGCGCGATCACCAACTTCACCATCGGCGATACCCGGCATCGGGTCATCGCCAGCATCGATATCGAGGACGACGGGCCCGGTATCCCTGAGGAGCTGCAGGACTCCGTGTTCTATCCGCTGGTCACCAGCCGGCCCGAGGGCACGGGCCTCGGCCTGCCGCTGGCCCAGGAACTGGTGAACCGCCACGGCGGGCTCATCGAGTTCGCCAGCCGGCCCGGCTCCACCGTCTTCCACATCCGGCTGCCGCTGAGCGAACCCGACGGGCGCAGACCATGAACGACAGCCCCGTCAGAGTCTGGGTGGTGGATGACGATCATTCGGTGCGCTGGGTTCTGGACCAGGCGCTGGCCCAGTCCGGCATGGAACCCCGCTGCTTCGACCGGGCCGAGGACTTTCTGGACGCCATCGCCGATTCCGTGCCCGACGTCGTCATTACCGACGTGCGCATGCCCGGCATCGACGGGCTGGAGCTCATGCAGCGCCTGAACCAGGACCATCCGGACCTGCCCGTCATCGTCATTACCGCGCACTCGGACCTGGACAGCGCCGTCGCCGCCTACCAGGGCGGCGCCTTCGAGTACCTGCCGAAACCCTTCGACGTGGACGAGGCCGTGGAGCTCGTGCGCCGCGCCCGCCGCGAGCGCGCGAGCCGCGAGGTGGACGACGGAGAGAGCCAGCCGGTGATCCCCACGCTGATCGGCCAGGCCCCCGCCATGCAGGAGGTCTTCCGCTCCATCGGCCGGCTGGCGCGCTCCAGCATGACGGTGCTGATCACCGGCGAGTCCGGCACCGGCAAGGAACTGGTGGCCCGGGCCCTGCACCAGCACAGTCCCCGCTCGCGCAAGCCATTCGTCGCGCTGAACACCTCGGCCATCGCTTCCGAGCTGCTGGAGTCCGAGCTGTTCGGCCACGAGCGCGGCGCCTTCACCGGCGCCGACTCCCGCCGCACGGGCCGCTTCGAGCAGGCCGACGGCGGCACCCTGTTCCTGGACGAGATCGGCGACATGTCGGCCGCGCTGCAGACCCGCCTCCTGCGCGTGCTCGCGGAGAGCGAGTTCTACCGGGTGGGCGGGCAGGTGCCCATCCGCGTGGACGTGCGCGTGATCGCGGCCACCAACCACGACCTGGGTCGGGCGGTGAAGGAAGGCACGTTCCGCGAGGATCTGTTCCACCGCCTGAACGTCATCCGCATCGAGACGCCGCCGCTGCGCGAGCGCCGCGAGGATATCCCGCTGCTGCTCGCTCACTACCTCGGGGCGGCGGCGCGGGAGCTCGGCATCGAGGCGAAGACGCTGAGCGACGAGGCGCTGGCGATCCTCACCGCCTTCGACTGGCCGGGCAACGTCCGCCAGCTGGTGAACGCCTGCCGGCGTCTGACCGTCACCGCGCCCGGCAACGTCATCGGCCCTGCGGACATCCCGCCGGAGCTCGGCGGGCGGCGCGCCGAGTCCCCCGGCCGGCAGAACTGGGCGGTGAGCCTCGCGCGCTGGGCGGAACAGCGGCTGCGCACGCCGGGGGCACCGCCGTTGCTGGACGAGGCCCTGCCCGAGTTCGAGCGCACGCTGATCCGTGCCGCGCTGGCGGAGTCGAATGGTCATCGCCAGGAGGCGGCCCGGCTGCTCGGCTGGGGGCGCAACACCCTCACCCGCAAGATCCGCTCCCTCGAGATCGAGGACTGAGCCGGGGGAAACGAGCCCGCGACCGCAGTGAAATAATCCCGGGGCCCGCCCGGTCTCCGTGCGTGAACCTGAAATTGCACGGACACACATCATGCAGCCTCGCACGCGCCTCCAGACTCCCCTCGTTTTCGTCCTGTACGCCCTGATGGCCGTGGCGGCAGCCTCCCAGCAGGTCCCGGACGACGCGGCCGACGTCCGCCCGCTCGCCGTGGGCGACAGGGCCCCGGCCTTCGACGCCCCGGCACCGGACGGCAGCGACTACGCCTTCCGGCCGGCCGACCTGGAGCGTCCGGCGATACTGATCTTCTACCGGGGCGGCTGGTGCCCCTACTGCAACGGCCACCTGGCCGAACTGCGCGACGCCGTGCCGAAGCTGCAGGACGCGGGCTACGACGTATTGTTCCTGTCCGCCGACCGGCCGTCCCGCCTGCGCGCCAGCCTGGAAGAGCCGGCGCTGGACTACCGGCTGCTGTCCGATGCCTCGATGGCGATCGCCCGCGCCTGGGGCATCGCTTTCCGCGTGGACGACGAGACCGCCGAGCGCTATCGCAGCGTCGGCATCGACCTCGCAGCAGCGTCGGGCTACGACCACCAGCAGCTGCCGGTGCCCAGCGTCTTCCTGGTGGACGGTGACGGCTTCGTGCGTTTCCGCTACGTGAATCCGGACTACCGGGAGCGGCTCAGCGCGGCAGCGCTGCTCGAGGCTGCCGGCGTCGAGTGAAGGGGCTCAGCAGACCGGGGCGTTGCCCTGCTCCGGTATCTGCAGGGAGCCGACGAGAGATTCCACCGACGGGATGTCGTGGCGGAAGAGATAATCGGCGATGCCGTCGTTGATCCTGCGGCAGAGCAGCGGATCGTAGAACAGCGCCGTGCCGATGCCGATAGTGGTGGCGCCGGCGATCAGGAACTCCAGCGCGTCCTTCGCGGTATGGATGCCGCCCTGGCCGATGATGGGCACGGCGTGGCGCCTCGCCACCTGGTACACCTGGTGCACCTTCAATAATGCGATGGGCCGTATGGCCGGGCCGGACAGACCGCCCTGCACGTTGCCGATCACCGGCGTGCGCGACTCGGTGTCGACGGCCATGCCCATGATGGTGTTGATGACGGCCAGCGCGTCGCTGCCCGCCTCGATGCAGGCGCGGGCGTTCTCCGCGATGTCGGTCTGGTTCGGCGAGAGCTTCGTGATGATCGGCTTGGACGTGACCTTGCGGCAGGCCTCCACTACCCGCGCGGACATTTCCGGGTAGTTGCCGAAGGCGACGCCGCCCTCCTTGATGTTCGGACAGGAGATGTTGATCTCGATGGCGTCGATGGGCGAGTCGTCGAAACGCCGGGTCACCTCGGCATAGTCTTCGATGGTCGAGCCGCAGACGTTGGCGAAGAAGCGGGTCTCGTCGAAGTCCAGCGTCGGCAGGATCTCGTCCACCACCTTGTCGGCGCCGGGATTCTGCAGCCCGATGGCGTTCAGCATGCCCATCGGCGTCTCCCAGATGCGGTGAGGCGGGTTGCCGAGGCGGGGCTCCGGCGTCGTGCCCTTCAGAACGACGGCGCCGACGTCCCGGTTCGAGAAGCCCTCCACCCGCGTATATTCCTCGCCGAAGCCGACGCACCCGGACAGCAGCACGATGGGAGAGTCGAGTTCCAGGCCGCAGAAGCGCACGCCGACCGGGCGCGCGCTCTCCGTCGCCGGCACGGGGTTCTTTGCATTGGTGGCTGCAACCATGTCGTCGAGGTTCGGTTCGTGGGACGATGCGTGGGACAATGGCGGGCGATGTTCAGCCTGATCCTGTATCAGCCCGAGATACCGCCGAATACGGGCAATATCATACGCCTTTGCGCCAATACGGGCACGGCGCTGCACCTCGTGCGCCCCCTCGGTTTCGAGCTGGACGAGCGGCGGCTGCGGCGCGCGGGGCTGGACTACCGGGAGTTCGCCAGCGTGAGCGTGCACGACGATCTTGCCGCGTGCCGGGAGGCGCTCGGCCGGCCGCGGCTGTTCGCCTTCTCCACTCGCGGCACGCGCCGCTACGACGGCGTCCGCTACGAGCCGGGCGATGCGCTGCTGTTCGGCCCGGAGACGCGAGGGCTGCCGGACGCGGTGCTGGCCTCTCTCGACGAGTCCTGCCGCCTGCGCCTGCCGATGGCGACAGTGTCCGGCAACCGCAGCCTGAACCTGTCGAACGCCGCCGCCGTCGCCCTGTTCGAGGCCTGGCGGCAGCAGGACTTCGCCGGCGGTGCCTGAGCGGCGCCCCGGAGTGTGACGGCTAGATCACGTTCTCCGGCTTCAGCGCCCGGCGCATCAGGTCGGTGACCGCTTCCTGGGGCGACTTCTGCTCGTAGATGATGCGGTAGATCTGCTCGGCGATCGGCATCTCCACACCGAGTGCCTGCGCCTTCTCCCACACGGCCCGCGCGGCGAGCACGCCTTCCACGACTTGTTTGATCTCGGCTTCCGCCTCCGCCACCGTCTTGCCGGCGGCGAGCGCCAGGCCCATGCGGCGGTTGCGCGACTGGTTGTCGGTGCAGGTCAGCACCAGGTCGCCCATGCCGGCCAGCCCCATGAAGGTGTCCCGATCGGCGCCCACAGCCACGCCCAGCCGGGTCATCTCGATCAGCCCGCGGGTGATGAGCGCGATGCGGGTGTTGGCGCCGAAGCCCAGCCCGTCCGACAGGCCGGCGCCGATGGCGAGCACGTTCTTGACCGCGCCGCCCACCTCGACGCCGATCATGTCGGCCGAGGTATAGGCGCGGAAGTTGTCGGTGGAGATGCTCTCGGCGATCTCGCGGGCGAAGTCCGCGTCGGGCGAGGCGACCGTCAGCGCGGTCGGCAGCCCCGACCCCACTTCCTTCGCGAACGTGGGGCCCGACAGCACCGCCACCGGCACGTCTTCGCCCAGCACCTCCCGCGCCACCTCGTGCGGCAGCTTGCCGGTCTCGAGCTCGAAGCCCTTGGTGGCCCAGGACACCCGCAGCGGCAGGCGGGCGGCGTCACGGACCTTCACCAGCGTCTCGCGCAGACCGTGGCTCGGCACCACGATCAGCACGTCCTTGACGCCGTCGAGGGCGGCCGCCAGATCGGGTTCCGGGTGCAGTGCCTCCGGGAAGCGGGCGCCGGGCAGATAAGCCCGGTTCTCGCGGAGTTCTCGCATCTCCGCCACCTCGTCCGTCTCGCGACCCCACATGCGGGTCTCGCGGCCGGTGCGCGCATACTGGATGGCCAGCGCCGTGCCCCACGAGCCGGCGCCGATGACGGCGACCGGTCCCGCCGATGCCGGCGATGCCGCCGATGACGATGACGCTGCTCCCCCCCGGGTCATGGCGCCGCCCTCAGTTCTGCTGTTCGGCCGGCGGAGTCGCGCCTTCCTGGCGTGACTGGGCGTACAGGCCGTCGAAGTCGATCGGTTGCAGCAGGAACTCGGGGAATCCGCCCCGCTGGACCACGCTCGCCACCGCCTCGCGCACGTAGGGATAAAGCACGCCCGGGCAGAAGCTGCCGAGGAGCATGGAGCGGTGCTCCTCGCTGATGCCGGCCAGGCCGAACAGACCCGCCTGCTGGATCTCCATCAGGAAGACCGTCTTCTCCTCCGCTTTCGCCTCGACGGTGACCGTGAGCACGACCTCGTAGGTGCCGCTGTCGAGCTCCCGGTGGCCGGAGCGCAGATTCAGCTGGGTCTTCGGCTTCAGGTCTTCGGCGAAGACCTGAGGTGAGTTCGGCGACTCGAAGGACAGGTCCTTCACGTAGATCTTCTGCAGGGTGACCTGTCCGCCCTCCTGCTCGTTGCTGCCCTGTTCACTCATAGCCGTGTCCCGTCCTTTCCGTCATTCGTTGTGCTCCGTGATACCCAGGAGCCGGTCCAGGCGGCCGCTGCGATCCAGGGCCGCCATGTCGTCGTAACCGCCGACGTGTGCGTCGCCGATGAAAATCTGCGGCACGCTCGAGCGCCCGCTGAGGGATTCCATCTCCGTGCGCCGCGCGGGGTCGCTGGTCAGATCGATCTCCTCGAACTGCACGCCCTTGCTGCGCAGCAGGTCCCTGGCCGCCACGCAGTAGGGGCACCAGCCGGTGGCGTACATGCGAACGGGCGTCCGATCCGGTGTATTGGCTGTCGCGCTCATCATCCACCCTTTTTCTTCTTGCGGCCGGTCACCAGCGGCAGGCTCTCCTGCTGCCATGCGGCGAGACCGCCCCGCAGGCTGAAGACGTTATCCAGGCCGGCCCCGCGCAGTTTCGCCGCGGCACGTCCGGCCGCGAGGCCGTTGTCGTCCACCAGCAGCACCGGCTGCTCTGCCTCGCCGCCGAGCCGGTCACGCTCCAGCTGGTCTGCCGGGATGTTGCGCGCGTTCACGATGTGGCCCTTGGCGTAGCTCTCCGGGTTGCGCACGTCCACCACCACCGCATCGTTATTGATCAGCCGCACCGCGTCCAGAGGCCCGAGGTCGGTCAGACCCTGGCGCTTGCGCCGGATCTCCGTGAACACCAGCAGGAAGAAGCTGGCCATCAGCCCGATCATCAGGATCGGATGATTGCCGGAGAATTCGATCAGTCTGTCCATGGCTGCAGGTCTTGGTGCCGGGTTAGCAAGGCGCCGGTTGCCGGCGAGCGCCGCAGTATACCAGTGATGGGAGCCTGTTCCGTCCCCGACCTCCACGCTCTATCCTTGGCGGATGCGCCGCTTCGCCGTCCTCCTTCTACTCTGTGTGCTGCCGCTCGCGGGCGGCGCCGACGACGAAGAGCGGGCCCGCATCAAGGAGCAGGAACTGGCCGAGGTGCGCGAGCGCATCGCCGAGCTAACGCAGAGCATAGAGCGCCAGAACCGCCGGCGCGACGAACTCAGCGCGGAACTCGGCGAGGCGGAGGCGGCGATCGGCCGGGTCCGGGTGAAGCTCGAACGCATCGAGTCCGGGGTGCGGGAGAGCCGCGCCCGTCTCGACGACATCGCGCGCCAGCAGGCAGAGCGCCGCGGCGAACTGCAAGCCGAGAAGGAGCGGCTGGGAGGACAGATACGCGCGGCGTATACCAGCGGCCGTCAGGAGCAGATCAAGCTGTTGCTGAACCAGGAGAACCCTGCGGACCTCGGCCGCCTGCTGGCCTACTACGGCTACCTGAACCGGGTGCGGGGCGACAACATCCGCGAGGTCCGCGTTCAGCTCGACGCGCTGGCCGCGCTGCGCCGGCAGGAAGCGCAGGAGCAGGCGCGGCTCGCTGAGCTGGCGGAGGAGGAGCGCCAGGAGCTCGCACGTCTGGCGGCCTCCCGCAGCGAGCGGCAGCGACTGGTGGCCGCCATCGAGGCCGAGATCGCCGCCGGTGGCGACGAGGTGGAGCGGCTGCGCCGCCAGGAGGAGGACCTGACCCGCCTGATTGCGGAACTCTCCTCCATCCTGGCCGACTATCCCATCACCTCAGAGGAGCCTTTCGGCCGGCTGAAGGGCCGTCTGACCTGGCCGGTGGCCGGGCGCCTGATCCAGGATTACGGCCAGCCCCGGGGCAACGGCCGCCTGCGCTGGAACGGCGTGCTGATCGCGGCGCCGGCGGGCAAGGAGGTACGCTCGGTCTATCACGGCCGGGTCGCCTACGCCGACTGGCTGCCCGGCCTGGGCCTGCTGGTGATCGTGGACCACGGCGACGGCTATCTCTCGCTGTACGGGCACAACGAATCCCTGCTCAAGTCCGCCGGCGACTGGGTGGCGCCCGGCGACGTCCTCGCCACGGTCGGCCAGAGCGGCGGCCAGGCGGTGCCGGCGCTGTACTTCGAGATCCGGCAGGGCCGCAAACCCGTGGATCCCGGCGACTGGGTGAGCCGCCGTCCGGGCGGCGGCTGATTGCCCACCCCGTTCGCCGACCCCGTCACTCCCCAGCCCGCCGTGGCTGTGCTATCTTCGGACAGTGATTCCGGCAACGGAGTCCGGAGCTTTCTATGTCCCTGAAAATCCGCAGTATTCTGGTACTCGTCGTCGGCGCCATGCTGGGTCTCAGCCTGTCGCTGGGCGGCGGCGTGCTGGCGGACCGACAGGGCGACGGGGACGAAGACCTGCCCTGGGAGCAGGCCCGGCTGCTGGCCGAGGTCATGGAGCGGGTCAAGCGCGACTATGTCGACGACGTCGACGACCGGCGGCTCATGGAGGCCGCCATTCGCGGCATGGTGGCCGACCTCGATCCGCACTCCCGCTTCCTCGACGAGGAGCAGTACGAGGAAATACGCATCAGCACCACCGGCAATTATTCCGGTGTGGGTATCGAAGTCAGCATGGACGGCGGCGAGGTGCAGGTGGTCGCTCCCTTCGACGGCACCCCGGCCCAGCAGGCGGGCATCCTGCCGGGCGACGTGATCATTGCCATCGACGATATGCCGGTCGACCACGAGAACCTGGAGGAGACCGTCAGCCGCATGCGCGGCAAGGTCGGCACCCGGGTCAAGCTCACCGTGCTGCGCGGCGAGGACTCGCTGGACTTCTCCCTGCTGCGGGCCAACGTACACGTGGAGAGCGTGCGGGCCCATCTGCTGGATGACGGTCTCGGTTACGTGCGGGTCACCCAGTTCAGCGAGGCCACCAGCCGGGATCTGAAACGCGCACTGCGCGGCCTCGAGCAGAACAACGGCGGCGACCTGGCCGGGCTGGTGCTCGATCTGCGCAACAATCCGGGCGGCGTGCTGGACGCCGCGGTGGACGTCTCCGACCTGTTCCTGGATGAAGGCCTGATCGTCTCCGCCGAGGGTCGCAGCGAGGAGGCGCGCTTCTCCCACAGCGCCCGGCGGGGCGACGTGCTGGACGGCGCGGAACTGATCGTGCTGGTCAACGGCGGTTCGGCCTCGGCATCCGAGATCGTGGCCGGCGCGCTGCAGGACAACGATCGGGCCGTCGTCATCGGCACCCACACGTTCGGCAAGGGCTCGGTGCAGACGGTGATGCCGCTGTCGAACGGCCACGCGATCAAGCTCACCACTTCGCGCTATTTCACGCCCTCCGGCGCCAGCATCCACGAGACCGGCATCAAGCCCGACGTCGTGATCGAGCAGCCGCCGGAGACACCGGTGGTCTCCGCCATACTGGCGCCGCCGGATGCGGCGGCGGACCGCCAGCTCGCGGGGGCCATCGACCGGATCACCCGGCCTCGTATCGTACAAAGCAAGGCACCGTGACGCGTCTCGCGGGACTGCTGATCCCGGCTCTACTCGGGTATGCGGGCCTGGGCCACGCCGCTGCCGAGGCGGCACCGCCGCGCATCGCCATCATCATCGACGATCTCGGCTATGGCCGGGCGGCCGGCGAGCGCGCGACGCACCTGCCGGGCCCCGTCGCCTGCTCCGTGCTGCCGGGCACGCCCCACGGCGTCCGGCTGGCCCGGCTGGCTCACGCGGCCGGCAAGCAGGTCATGCTGCACCTGCCGATGCAGTCCCTCGACGACATCGAGCCCGGGCCCGGCCTGTTCCAGGTCGACACCACGCGTGGGCAGCTCGCCGCGCGCGTGGCCGCCGACCTCGCCGCCATCCCTTACGTCAGCGGCATCAACAATCACCGCGGCAGCCTGCTGACCCGGCACCCGGGCCACATGACCTGGCTGATGGAGGAGATCGCCGCCCGCGAAGGGCTGTTCTTCATCGACAGCTATACCACCGCCGCCAGCGTCGCCCTGGGCATCGCCCGGGAGTCCGGCATCCCGGCCGCGCGCCGGGACGTGTTCCTGGACCCGGATCCGGAACCGGCGACCGTGAGGCGGGAGTTCGACCGGCTGCTCGCTCTCGCGCGCCGGCATGGCACTGCGCTCGCGATCGGCCATCCCTACCCGGCCACGCTGGCGCTGCTTGAAGAAGAGCTGCCAGGGCTCGCCGCGCGCGGCATCGAGCTGGTGAGTCCCGGCGAACTGGTCCGCATACGCACATCGGAGGCGAATCGATCATGGCCACCGTCCTCGTACCGCTTGCAGACGGCTTCGAAGAAATAGAAGCGGTCACCGTCGTGGACATCCTGCGTCGGGGCGGCGCCGAGGTGACCGTCGCCGGCCTGGCGCCGGGTCCCGTGCACGGCTCCCACGGCATCCAGCTGGTGCCGGACGAGACCCTGGACGACGTGCTGAACCGGGACTACGACATGATCGTGCTGCCTGGCGGACTGCCGGGGGCGGATAACCTGGAGGCCGACGAGCGCATTGCCGGGCTGCTGCGGCGCATGGCCGATGCCGGCCGCTTCACCGCTGCCGTCTGTGCGGCACCGAAGGTACTGGCGGCGGCGGGCCTGCTGGAGGGGCGCCGCGCCACCAGCTTCCCCGGCTTCCTGGACCCCTACCGGGAGGAAGGCGTGCGGCTGGCCGCGGACGCGGTGGTGCGGGACGGGCGCATCATCACCTCGCGCAGTGCGGGCACGGCCATGGATTTCGCACTGGAGCTGGTGGCCGCGCTGCTCGGCGAGGAGCGCGCGATGGAAGTGGAACAGCGCCTGCGCCGGTCGCACCCCCTGCGCGCCCCGGTGTGAGCGCGGACCGGGTGCACTGCCGGTGAGCCGGTCGTCCCGCGAACTGCCGGACCTGGACTGGGCGGAGCTCAGGGGGTTTGCGCGCAGCGTGGTCGAGGTGGAGTGGCTGCTGGTGGCGCTGGCACTGGTCTACGTCTACTTCGCGGACTTCCCCGACGGCAGCCCGGGGCTCTATCTGGCCTTCGTCACCGGTTTCGCCGCCAGCATCCTGGTGCTGCGCTACACGCCGGTCCTGCGCGGCACGCCGCGTCTGCTGATCGGGGTCGAGCTGGCGCTGATGACCCTGTTCGTGACGCTGGTGAGCTGGCAGACCGGCGGCGTGCACAGCCCGCTGATCAATCTGTACCTCCTGCCCCTGGTGACCAGCGCGCTGGTCTTCGGCCGCCTCACCACGCTGTGGCTGTTCGTCTTCCTGGTGGCCTGCCTGTTCTCGCTCATGACGGTCAGCCGGGGGGCGCCCGACCGGGAGGATTTCGCGGCGCTGTTCATCCTGCTCGCGCCGATGGCGCTGGTGGCGGTCCTGACGATGCTGCTGGCCGGCAATATCCGCGCCGGCCGCGCCCGCATCCGCGACCTGAGCGAGCGCGATGCCCTCACCGGGCAGCTGAACATGCACGCCTTCACGCGCCGCCTGCAGGAGGAACACGAGCGCGCGAGCCACGAGGGCGGCCGCTATGCCGTCGTCGTCATCGACGTCGACAACCTGAAGAAGATCAACGAGGAGTTCGGCCACGAGACCGGCAACCGGGCGATCCGCCTGGTGGTGAAGGCCATCCAGCGCTGTACGCGGCGGGCGGACACGCTCGCCCGCCTCGGCGGCGACGAGCTGATCCTGCTGCTGCCCGGCATCGACCGGGCGAGCGTCGAGCGCATCATGCTCCGGATACGCAACAGCGTGCATGCCACCACCTTCAGCGTGGGCCGGTCGATGATCCGGATCAGCGCCAGCCTCGGCGCGGCGGTCTATCCCGACGACAGCGAGGATCACCGGGAGCTGCCCACGCTCGCCGACCGGGCGATGTACCGGGAGCGCGCCGAGCGCGAACGGCTGGAGGCCGCCAAGCGGCCGAGCGGTTATGCCGGCTGAAGATGCTCTCCGCGCTCCGCGGCGCGTTAAGCTTGTCACATGAGACGCTTCGTCCATGCGGTCACCATGGTGCTCGCCGGGCTCCTGCTCGGTCTGGGCAGCGCCTGGTACGCGATCACCGGTGGCGCGGTCGCGGGCGTCGCCCACGGCCCGTGGGACAACAACCCCCTGGTCGGCAGCGCGACGGCGGGGCCCTGGGACCGGGCCCGCGTCGCCCATCATGCGCTGCTCGGTCTGACCCGGGAGGAAGCCGTCTATTACGTGGCGACCCGTGACAGCGAAGGCCGCCCCCTCTCCGCCGATGCCACTTACCGGATCAGCGGCGCCGGCATACCCGCCCGCTGGTGGAGCATCACGGCCTACGGTCCCGACTATTACCTCATCCCCAACGGGCAGGGGGTCTATTCGTTCAACAGCGAGACGGTGTCCCGCGGGGAGGACGGCGGCTTCGCGTTCCTGGTCTCGCGTACGCCCCGTGCGGGGGACTGGCTGCCGCTCGGCGAGGCCGGGCGGTTCGATCTGCTGCTGCGGCTGTACAACCCCCGAGGGCGGGCGACCGCGTCCGACCTGCCGATGATCGAACGGGTGGCCGTCGATGAGTGAGCGGCGCAAGGGCAGGTTGCGAGGCGGGTTGCGAGGCTGGCTGCTTGGCGTGGCGCTGATTGCCGCGTTCACCCATCTCGCGGCCGTCCACGCCTATCCGCGCCTGCTGATGCACGGCGCCTGGGAGGCCATCGCGCGGTCCGCGGACGACACCGGCCTGGTGCACGCGCCCCGGCCCGATGCCACCTCCCGCACCGTGGTGCGCCCCAGTCCGGACCTCGTCTACTCCGTCTGCCTGTACGACCTCGCGGCAGGCCCCTGGTCGATCCGGCTGGAGGTGCCGGACAGCTATGTGTCAGTCTCACTCTACGCCATGAATACCGACAATTTCTTCACCGTGAACGACCGTCAGGCGACCGGCGGCTCGATGGAACTTCTGATCGTTTCCGGCCCCGTGGACGAGTACGAGCCCGCCACGGGAGGCCGGCCGCTGGTGGTCCGGGCCCCCGGCGAGCGGGGCATGGCGCTGGTGCGCTATTTCGCGGGCAACGGCGCCAATGCCGCTGCCATAGAGGCGGCGCGCCGCACCCTCGCCTGCGGCCCCGCGGCGTTCCGGGCCGAGATGGCGCCGTCGGACCGGGCCCGGCGCACCGGTGACTGGCCCGGCGATGGAGAAGACGATGAGTGACTACCGCTACTGCCCGCGCTGTGCCACGCCGCTGGCAGAGGAGGAACGGGGTGGCAGCCTGCGCGGGGTGTGTCCTGCGGAAGGCTGCGGCTTCGTGCACTGGAACAACCCGGCACCGGTGGTGGCGGCTATCGTGGAGCGCGACGATCACATCATTCTCGTCCGCAGCCACGGCTGGCCGGAGAAGTGGTTCGGGCTGGTCACCGGCTTCCTCGAGCACGGCGAGATGCCCGAGGAGGCGGTGCTGCGCGAGGTCCGCGAGGAGACCGGCCTCGCGGCCGAGCTCGGCGACTATGTGGGCATGTATCCCTTCTACCGCATGAACCAGCTCATCATCGCCTATCACGTCACGGCCGGCCCCGGCGAGATACGCCTGGACGAGAGCGAGCTGGCCGACTGGCGGGAGGTGCCCGTAGAGAAGGTCCGGCCCTGGCCGAGGGGCACCGGGACCGCTCTCAGGGACTGGCTGGCCAGCCGGGGCTACGAGCGGGATTACGTCCCCCTGCCCGGACGGGAATCCGACATGGAGCGCGGATCGTGAGCTTCTACGAGCACTATGTCCTGCCCCATGCGCTGAATCTCGCCTGCGGCTTCAAGGCGATCCGGCGTCAGCGGCAGAAGGTGGTGCCGGCGGCGGAGGGTCGCGTGCTGGAGATCGGCTTCGGCAGCGGCCTCAACCTGCCCTACTACGACTTCGACAAGGTCACCCGCCTGTGGGCGCTGGAACCCTCCGAGGGCATGCGCCGCCTCGCCCGCAAGCGCCTGAACCCGGTGCGCACCGAGTTCGAGTTCATCGATCTGCCGGGCGAGGAGATTCCGCTGGAGGACGCCAGCGTCGACACGGTGCTGTGCACCTTCACGCTCTGCACCATCCCCGACACGACGGCCGCGCTGGCCGGCATGCGCCGCGTGCTGAAGCCCGGCGGGCGGCTGCTGTTCTGCGAACACGGCCGGGCGCCGGACGAGCGCGTGCGCCGCTGGCAGGACCGGCTCAACCGGCCCTGGAGCCGCATCGCGGGCGGCTGTCAGCTGAACCGGGACATACCGGCCCTGATCCGGGAGGCCGGTTTTCGCATCGAGGAAGAGGACAGCATGTACGTGCCCGGCGGGCCGAAGACGCTCTCCTGGCAATGGTGGGGCAGCGCCCGCCCCGGCCATTGAACCGGCCCGCGGCCCGCTTGTCCAAACTCCGTCACAGGGCCGGCCGGCCGCCGGCGCTATAATCCGGATCCCCATGACGATGTACCGACCGCGCAAGCCGATCCTGGCAGCACTGCTGTTGTGCGCAGCGCTGCCGTTGGCATCGATGGCGCAGGACGCGGACCAGGCAGAGGAACCGCCCGCGGAGACGTCTTCCGGCGGCGGTGACGCCGCGCCGGCGCGCGCCGGCGACGTCTTCTGCCCCCGGGACTACGATCCCGTCTGCGCGCCCGACGGCAAGACCTACACCAACGCCTGCATGGCGCAGGCAGCCGGACACGCCTCCGCCGTCGCCGGCGTGTGCGACCGGCAGAAGACCTGCCCCGACCGCTTCCGGCCCGTGTGCGGCGCGGACGGCAATACCTACAGCAACGACTGCTACGCCGAGCGTGCCGGCGTCGAGGTGGTGAGCTACGGCATCTGCGAAGAGCCGGAATGCCCCGACGCGTACGAGCCGGTCTGCGGCATGAACGGACGCACCTTCCGCAACCGCTGCCAGGCCGATCTCGCACGGGTCGCCGTCCAGCGCGAGGGCATCTGCGACGTGACCAACTG
>CAYQZN010000044.1:0-15612 GCA_964421805.1 uncultured Woeseiaceae bacterium | reverse complement strand
GCGCATCTTCGAGACCCGCTACCTGGACATGATCAGCCGCTGCCTGCGCGAGGACGCGGGCTTCGGCGTCGTTCTCATCCGCGACGGGACGGAGACGGGCACGGCGAGCACTTACGGCACCGGGACGCTGGCGAAGATCGTCGACTGGTACCAGGGCAGCGACGGGTTGCTGGGCATCACGGCCCAGGGCAGCGAGCGATTCCGCGTGGAGTCGGTGCGGCAGGCCCCTGACGGGCTGAACCTCGCGCGGGTCTCCTGGCTGCCGCCCGAGCCCCGGGTCGACCTGCCGGCTGCCTTCCGCCCCATGGTGGATATCCTGCGGGGCGTGCTGGACGACCTCGGCCGGCTGTACGAGTTGCTGGAGCGCCGCTACGACGACGCCACCTGGGTGGGTTACCGGTTCGCCGAGATCCTGCCGATCACGCCCGAACAGAAACAGTTCTGCCTCGAGACCGAGGACGCGCTGCAGCGGCTCGAGATCATCCGCGTGATACTGCGTTCCGCACAGGAGGCGGACGAGGACGACGGCTGAGCGTCAGTCGGCGACCTCCGCGAAGGCCTCGGCCGCCTTCTCCAGCGTCGTTGCGATCTCCGTCTCGCCGTGGGCGGCCGAGACGAAGCCCGCCTCGAAAGCCGACGGCGCGAGATAGATGCCCCGTTCCAGCATGGCGTGGAAGAAGCGGCGGAAGCGGTCCACGTCGGCGCCGGCGACCTGGCGGTAGGTGCGCACGGGGCCGTCGGCGGTGAAGACGAAGCCGAACATCCCGCCCAGGGAGCCGGTGGCGAGAGGGACGCCCGCCTCGGCCGCGGCGCCGGCCATGCCGTCCGCCAGTTGCTGGGTGCGCGCCGTCAGGTCCTCGTAGAAACCCTCCTGGTCGATGCCCTCCAGCGTGGCGAGACCCGCGGCCATGGCCACCGGATTGCCGGACAGCGTGCCGGCCTGATAAACGGGGCCGACGGGGGCGATGTGTTCCATGATCTCGCGCTTGCCGCCGAAGGCCGCGGCCGGCATGCCGCCGCCGATGACCTTGCCGAAGGTGGTGAGGTCCGGCTTGATGCCGAACACCGACTGGGCGCCGCCCTTTGCCACCCGGAAGCCGGTCATCACCTCGTCGAAGATGAGAACGGCGCCGGCGGCCGAGCAGGTCTCGCGCAGCGTCTCCAGGAAGCCGGGCACCGGGGGCACGAAATTCATGTTGCCGGCCACCGGTTCGACGATGACGCAGGCGATGCGCTCACCGAACTCCTCGAAGGCTTCACGCACCTGCTCGCTGTTGTTGAATTCCAGCGTGAGCGTCAGTTCGGCCAGTCCCGCCGGCACGCCGGGCGAACTCGGCACGCCGAAGGTCAGCGCGCCGGAGCCGGCGCTGATCAGCAGCGAGTCCGAATGGCCGTGATAGCAGCCCTCGAACTTCACGATCAGGTCGCGGCCCGTATAGCCCCGGGCGAGCCGGATGGCGCTCATCGTCGCCTCGGTGCCGGAGCTCACCATGCGCACCAGCTCCATGGAGGGCACGAGCTCGGTGATCTTGCGGGCGATCTCGGTCTCCAGCACGCAGGGCGCGCCGAACGAGAGGCCGTCTTCCGCCGTGCGCTGCACGGCCTCGATGACCTTCGGGTGCGCGTGGCCCAGGATCATGGGGCCCCACGAGCCGACGTAGTCGATCAGCTCCCGACCGTCCTCGGTCCACACCCGCGGGCCTTTGGCGCGCTTGAAGAACAGCGGCTCGCCGCCCACCGCCGCGAACGCCCGCACGGGGGAATTCACGCCGCCGGGGATGTATTTGCTGGCTTCCGAAAACAGACTCATGCTTACCTCCTGTGCTGGGCGCATCCTAACCGAGGCCGAACCGCCTTCAAAACCCGCCGGCCGGTCCGTATCATTGCCGTCGACATCCGTAACTGCAAAGCGCCGGGATACCCCGTGCAGAGCGATATCCCATGAAGAGCGATCTCCCATGAAGAGTTACATGTGCCTTATCTGCGGCTACGTCTACGACGAGGCCGAGGGCGATCCCGAATCCGGCATCCCGCCGAATACCCGCTGGGAGGACGTGCCGCTGTCCTGGCGCTGCCCCGACTGCGGCGCCGGCAAGGAAGACTTCGAGATGGTCGAGGTGTGAACGCTCGCCGCTGATTCTTCAGGAGCCATCGGCACGGGGCGTCGGGCCGAGCTGCTCGGCCCGGATGCCCTCGGCGGCCAGCATGGCCAGCACGCTGTCGGGGCCGACGAGATGCAGCGCCCCCACGACGACCAGATAGTCGCCGTCACGCTCCAGCAGCGCCGCGAGGCGCGGCACCCATTTGCGATTGCGCTCCGTCACCAGGCGCTCGTACAGATCCGGATAGCGGCGCAGTTCCTCCAGCAGCTCGTCGGCCAGGTAGGCGGTATCGCCCCGCCGCCAGGCGTCGACAGTGCGCCCCATGCCCGCTTCCAGATCGTCGATCTCGGCCAGTGATTCCAGCAGCATGTCGCTCTGCAGCGCCATGGGCAGGGTGTCGAAGAAGACGATCTGCTCCTCGAAGGTCTCCAGCCCCTCCACCGGCTTGCCGTCACGGCGGGCGAGCGCGGCCATGTGTACGTCGAGCCCCTGGCGGGGGTCGTAGCCATGGCGCATGAGCAGCATCTGGGTGAGCGTGAGCGCGGCATACCAGGGCTCGGCACCCTGCAGCCGGTCCAGGTCGAGGCCTGCCGCGGCGGCCGCCTCGCGGGCACGGGCGTATTTCTCGCTGCCCATGAGCGAGGCCAGCGTCTCGCCTTCCGGCGGCGTGCCGCGGGCGAACATGACCGCCGACACCATGGCGGAGTCGAGGTCGTCCATGTCCAGCTCCATCACGAGCGCATCGGCTTGCGCGTAGGCTTCCCGGATCGGTTCGGGCAGGGGGTAGTCGCTCTCGCGCAGCAGGTGGATGGAGCCGAGCAGCCAGACCCGGGTATCGGCATCGCGGATCTGCCAGAGCGGCAGCCCGTCGGCTGCCGCCGGCGCGGCCGGGACGACGAGCACGAACAACAGCAGGACGAGCCGGCGAAGGCCCGCCGGGCAACCTGCTCGTGCAGGCGGGTACCGCTTCACGGCAGGGCGCTCCGCTCCAGCCAGCGCAGCCGGGTAGCGAGGCTGCCGTCGGCGCCCAGCTCCAGCCAGCGCCACGCCGGCGGCCGGTCGTCGACGGCGAATTCGTCCCGGCCCGGCATGAACTGCCGGCAGGTGGAGGGCGTCGCCAGCAGCCGGTAGTGGTTGCGGCGCCGTTCGAGTTCCTGGTGTACGTGGCCCCAGACGACGCCGCGCACCTGGGTGTGGCGGTCGGCGAGCTGCAGCAGGCCGTCGGCCTCCGCCAGTCCGATGCCGTCCAGCCAGCGGCTGCCCATCGGCACCGGGTGGTGGTGCAGGCAGACCAGCGCAGGGGCGTCGCCGTGGGCGGTGAGGTCCGCCTCGACGGCCGCCAGTGCCTCGGTGCTCAGGCGCCCGCCCACCTCGCCCTCGGCCCAGGTGGACAGAAGATGCACTCGCCAGGCGCCCGCGGCCACGATTCCGCCGCAGACGAACGGAGCCTCGGCGAGGATCTCCCTCATGAGGGCGGGGTCGTCGTGATTGCCGGCCAGGCACCACACCGGCACCCCGCAGTCGGCCAGCAGGTCGCGGAAGCGCTCGTAGGCGCCGCGGGATTCGTCCTGGGCGATATCGCCCGTGACCAGCGCCGCGTCGGGCGTCGCCTCGGCCAGCGCGGACTGCAGCACGGCCGCCAGCGATGCGGCCGTGCGCACGCCGCGCAGCTCTCCGTCCGCCTCGGCGTAGAGATGGGGATCGGTGATGTGCAGTATCCGCATCGTCATCGGATCTTCAGTCAGCGCAGGCTCCTTTCCGCGGCCGGCCGGGAAGCAAAAAGGGCGGAGCCCGGCCGGGCTCCGCCCCGATCATATCGCGCATCGGCCGCGGCTGCCGCCGCGCCGCACGAAGACCTCAGTAGCGGTAATGGTCCGGCTTGTAGGGCCCCTCGACCGGCACGCCGATGTAACGCGCCTGCTCCTCGCTCAGCGTCGTGATGTTCGCGCCGATCTTCTTCAGGTGCAGTCGGGCGACCTTCTCGTCGAGGTGCTTCGGCAGCACGTACACCCGCTTCTCGTAGTTTTCCGGATGCTGCCAGAGGTCGATCTGGGCCAGCACCTGGTTGGTGAACGAGTTGGACATCACGAAGCTCGGGTGGCCGGTACCGCAGCCGAGGTTCACCAGCCGGCCCTCCGCCAGCAGGATGATGCGCTTGCCGTCCGGAAAGATGACGTGATCCACCTGCGGCTTGATGTTCTCCCACTCCAGCTTGCGCAGGTAGGCCACGTCGATCTCGTTGTCGAAGTGGCCGATGTTGCAGACGATGGCCTGGTCCTTCATCCGCTCCATGTGCTCGCCGGTGATGATGTGGTAGTTACCCGTGGCGCTCACGAAGATGTCGGCCTTGTCCACGGCCTCGTCGAGCGTGACCACCCGGTAGCCCTCCATCGCCGCCTGCAGGGCGCAGATGGGGTCGATCTCGGTGATCCACACGGTGCAGCCCAGTGCGCGCAGGCTCTGTGCACTACCCTTGCCCACGTCGCCGTAGCCGCAGACCACGGCGACCTTGCCGGCCACCATCACGTCGGTGGCTCGCTTGATGGAGTCCACCAGCGATTCCCGACAGCCGTAGAGGTTGTCGAACTTGGACTTGGTGACCGAGTCGTTGACGTTGATGGCGGGGCAGCCCAGCGTGCCGTCACGCTGCATCTCGTAGAGCCGCTTCACGCCGGTGGTGGTCTCCTCCGAGAGCCCGCGGATCTCCTTCATCAGCTCCGGGTGCTTCTCGTGCACCACCTGGGTCAGGTCGCCGCCGTCGTCCAGCAGCATGTTCGGCTGCCAGCCGTCGGGGCCGGTGATGGTCTGGTCGACGCACCACCAGTATTCCTCCTCGGTCTCGCCCTTCCAGGCGAACACCGGCACGCCGGTGGCGGCGATGGCCGCCGCGGCGTGGTCCTGGGTGGAGAAGATGTTGCAGGAGGACCAGCGCACCTCGGCGCCCAGCGCCGTCAGCGTCTCGATCAGCACCGCGGTCTGGATGGTCATGTGCAGGCAGCCGGCGATGCGCGCGCCGGCCAAAGGCTGCTGCTCGGCGAACTCCTCGCGGACCGCGATCAGCCCGGGCATCTCCGTCTCGGCGATGGCGATCTCCTTGCGGCCCCACTCGGCCAGGCCGATGTCGGCTACCCGGTAGTCCTGTGCCGGCATTTCGGCGGCGTTGCTGCTCATTGCGTCTTCTCCGTCAGTGTTCGAGTGTCGGTCTTTCGTGCCCCGGCGTGTTGCCGATGCATGGGCGGAGCATTGCCGAAGCACAGCTCCGGGGCGTCACGCGGCGACGGCACCCCGCAGGGTCTCGGCCACGTCCGTGCGCTCCCAGGTGAAGTCGGCGTCCAGGCGGCCGAAGTGGCCGTAGGCCGCGGTCTTGCGATAGATCGGCCGGATCAGGTCCAGCATCTCCAGGATGCCGTAGGGCGTGAGGTCGAA
This sequence comes from uncultured Woeseiaceae bacterium, assembly GCA_964421805.1. GTDB lineage: Bacteria > Pseudomonadota > Gammaproteobacteria > Steroidobacterales > Woeseiaceae > Lentisalinibacter. The sequence goes on along the minus strand of CAYQZN010000044.1, from coordinate 10,084 downwards.
GTGCTCGCGCACCAGGGCGGTGAGCCGGTCCTCCGGCACCTTGCCCGTGCCGAAGGTGCGCACGGAGATGGAGGTGGGCTCGGCCACGCCGATGGCGTAGGAGACCTGGATCTCGCAGCGCTCGGCCAGGCCGGCCGCGACGATGTTCTTGGCCACGTAGCGGCAGGCGTAGGCGGCCGAGCGGTCCACCTTGGAGGGGTCCTTGCCGGAGAAGGCGCCGCCGCCGTGCCGCGCGCTGCCGCCGTAGGTGTCCACGATGATCTTGCGCCCGGTCAGGCCGCAGTCGCCCATGGGACCGCCGATCACGAAGCTGCCGGTGGGGTTGATGTGATAAACGGTGTCCTTGTTCACCCACTCGGCCGGCAGCACCGGCTTGATGATCTCCTCCATGACGGCTTCCCGCAGGTCGGCCTGGGAGATGTCGGGGGCGTGCTGGGTGGAGACCACCACTGCGTCGATGGCGACCGGTTTGTGATCCTCGTAGCGAAACGTCACCTGGCTCTTGGCGTCCGGCCTGAGCCAGGTCAGGTCGCCGCACTTGCGCACCTCGGCCTGACGCTTCACGAGGCGGTGCGAGATAGTGATCGGCGCCGGCATGAGTACGTCCGTCTCGCTGGTGGCATAACCGAACATCAGGCCCTGGTCGCCGGCACCCTGGCTGCGCTTGTCGGCCCGGTCCACGCCCTGGGCGATGTCCGGGGACTGCTTGCCGATGGCGTTCAGCACGGCGCAGGAGTCGCCGTCGAAGCCCATGTCGGAGCTGGTGTAGCCGATGTCCGTGACCACTTCGCGCACCAGGGCCTCGATGTCCACCCAGGCCGTCGTGGTGATCTCGCCGGCCACCATGACCATGCCGGTCTTCACCAGCGTCTCGCAGGCCACGCGGGCGTTCTTGTCATCGGTCAGGATGGCGTCCAGCACCGCGTCGGAGATCTGGTCCGCGACCTTGTCCGGGTGGCCCTCGGAGACCGACTCGGAGGTGAACAGGAAGGCATTGCTCATGAGCTTCTTTCCGCAATTGAGACGTAATTGTTAACGCAACAGTCAATGATACAAGAATTTATTTCGGGCCCGTTCCGGCCGCTGGACAGTTTGCTGCGCAGAAGCGAGACAGGGCTTGAGCGAGCCGGCCCGGCCCGCGCTTGCCCGCACCCTACCAAAAAGCGAAAATGCGCGCCTCATCGTTTGGGGAATTCCGATGTCGAGCACCGCAGAAGACACGCGCGCCGGCCGCGCGCCGCGGCGGGAACGGGCCAACGCGCTGCGTGCGCTGTCCATGGACGCCGTGCAGGCGGCGAAGTCCGGCCACCCCGGCATGCCGATGGGCATGGCGGACATCGCCGAGGTGCTGTGGAACGACTTCCTGCGACATAACCCCTCGAACCCGCGCTGGGACAACCGGGACCGCTTCGTGCTCTCGAACGGGCACGGCTCCATGCTGCTGTATTCGCTGCTGCATCTGTCCGGTTACGAACTCGGCCTGGACGAACTCAGGAATTTCCGCCAGCTGGGCTACCGCACGGCCGGCCACCCCGAGCGCGAGCCGGACCTGGGCATCGAGACCACCACCGGGCCGCTGGGCCAGGGTCTCGCCAACGCCGTCGGCATGGCGCTGGCCGAGAAGATGCTGGCGGCCCGCTACAACCGGCCCGATTTCCCGATCGTGGATCACCATACCTATGTCTTCCTGGGCGACGGCTGCCTGATGGAGGGCATCTCCCACGAGGCCTGCTCGCTCGCGGGCACGCTGGGCCTCGGCAAGCTCGTGTGCGTCTACGATCAGAACGGCATCTCCATCGACGGCGAGGTGGACTCCTGGTTCACCGACGACACGCCGGGCCGTTTCGCGGCCTACGGCTGGCACGTCATACCCGACGTGGACGGCCACGACCCGGACGCCGTGGCCGAGGCGCTGGCTGCCGCCACGGCCGAGACGGATCGGCCCACGCTGATCTGCTGCCGCACCGTCATCGGTTACGGCGCGCCCGGCAAGCAGGGCAGCGCCGATACCCACGGCGCGCCGCTGGGCGAAGACGAGATCGCCGCCGCCCGGGAGGAGCTGGGCTGGCATTACCCGCCGTTCGAGGTGCCGGAGCCGGTCCGCACCGCCTGGGACGCACGCGAGCGGGGCACGGCGGCCGAAGCGCAGTGGGACCGCCTGCTCGAGGCTTACGGTGAAGCCCATCCCGAGCTGGCCGGAGAATACCGCCGGGTCATGGCGGGCGAGCTGCCGGCGGGCTGGGCGGAGGCCGCCGACGGCGCGATCCGCGAGATCGCCGCCGCCGGCGCCGACGTGGCGACCCGCAAGGCGTCGCAGATCGCGCTGAATGCGTTTGCGCCCCGGCTGCCGGAGCTGGTGGGCGGCTCGGCCGACCTCACCGGCTCGAACAACACCTGGCACGACGGCTCGAAGGCCGTGAATGCCGGGGACGCCGCGGGCAATTACGTCTACTTCGGGGTCCGCGAGTTCGCGATGACCGCCATCTCCAATGGCATCGCCCTGCACGGCGGCCTGCGGCCGTACTGCGGCACCTTCCTGGTGTTCTCCGACTACGCGCGCAACGCGGTGCGCATGGCCGCGCTGATGGAGGCGCCGAATATCCTCGTCTACACCCACGACTCCATCGGTCTCGGCGAGGACGGCCCCACCCACCAGCCTGTCGAACACACCGCCAGCCTGCGCCTGATACCGAACCTGCGGGTCTGGCGGCCCTGCGACACCGTGGAGACGGCCGTGGCCTGGCGTGCGGCCGTGGAGCGCGGCGACGGGCCGACCGCCCTGGTGCTGACCCGCCAGGGGCTGGCGCATCAGCAGCGCGATGACGAGCGCATCGGCGCCATCGCGCGGGGCGGTTACGTGCTGCGCGAGGCGGAGGGCGACCCGGAACTCATCCTGATCGCGACGGGCTCCGAGGTGCATCTGGCCATGGCGGCCGCCGCAGACCTGGCCGGCGACGGGCTAGCGGTGCGGGTGGTCTCCATGCCCTGCTGCGAAGTCTTCGACCGTCAGGATCGCGCATATCGCGAGGCGGTGCTGCCGCCGTCGGTGACCCGCCGGGTGGCCGTCGAGGCGGGAGCCACCGCCGGCTGGTGGCGCTACGTCGGGTCCGACGGGGCGGTGATCGGTCTCGACCGGTTCGGCGAGTCGGCTCCGGCCGGAGAATTATTCGAGAAGTTCGGCTTCTCGGTGGAGAATGTAGTAACGGTGGCCCGCAGGCTCGGCGCCTGAGGGCCGTCTGACGGAACGGTCAGCAGAGCAGGCGCGCCTTCGCGTGCCGCACCAGGAGGAATCGATGACTATCAAGCTTGGCATCAACGGCTACGGACGGATCGGACGCATGGTCTTGCGCTCGCTCTACGAGAGTAATCGGCGCGCGGAACTCGAGATCGTGGGTATCAACGATCTCGGCGACGCCGAGACCAACGCCTATCTGACCCGCTACGACACCGCCCACGGCAAGTTCCCGGGTACCGTCGAGGTGGAGGACGAGGTCATGGTGGTCAACGGCGACCGCATCCGCGTGATGGCCGAGCGGGATCCGGCGAAGCTCCCCTGGGGCGAACTCGGTGCCGACATCGTGCTGGAGTGCACCGGCCTGTTCCGGACCAGGGAGAAGGCCTCCGCTCACATCTCCGCCGGGGCGCGCAAGGTCCTCCTCTCCGCGCCCGCCGGCGGCGATGCCGACGCCACCATCGTCTACGGCGTGAATCACGACTCGTTGTCGGCGGACGACCAGTTCGTCTCGAACGCATCCTGCACCACCAACTGCCTGGCTCCGGTGGTGAAGCCGCTGCATGACGCCATCGGTGTGGAGCACGGCATCATGACCACGATCCACGCCTACACCAACGACCAGGTGCTCACCGACGTCTTCCACAAGGACCTGCGGCGGGCGCGGTCGGCGACCATGTCGATGATCCCGACCAAGACCGGTGCGGCCGCGGCCGTGGGTCTGGTGCTGCCAGAGCTGCAGGGCAAGCTGGACGGCTTCGCCATCCGCGTGCCCACCATCAACGTCTCCATGGTCGACCTCACCTTCGTCGCCTCGCGGGAGACGAGCAAGGAGGAGATCGACAAGATACTGAAGGAGGCCAGCGAGGGGCCGCTGAAGGGCGTCCTGGCCTACAGCGACGGTCCGCTCGTGTCCGTCGACTTCAACCACGATCCGGCATCCTCCACCTACGACTCGACGCTGACCAAGGTCATGCAGGGCACGCTGGTGAAGGTCTGTGCCTGGTACGACAACGAGTGGGGCTTCTCCAACCGCATGCTGGACACGGCCCTGGCGCTGGCGAAAGCCGGCTGACCCTTCCAACTCCGGCGCGGCGCCGGGCGGCGGCCGGTGGCCGCCGTCGGGCCGTGCCGGCTCACCTCCGGGGAGCAGGTAATGACTATCCTGAAGATGACGGATCTGGATCTGCAGGGGAAGCGGGTCCTGATCCGCGAAGATCTCAATGTGCCGCTCGACGACGGGCGCATCACCTCCGATACCCGCATCCGTGCCGCGCTGGAAGGCATCCGGCTGGCGCGGGACGCCGGTGCCGCGGTCATCGTGATGTCTCATCTCGGCCGGCCGACGGAAGGCGCCGTGCAGCCGCAGTTCTCGCTGGCGCCGGTGGCCCGGCGGCTCGGCGAGTTGCTGGGCGGCGAGGTGAAGCTGGTCACCGACTGGCTGAACGGGGTCGACGTCGCGCCCGGCGAAGTGGTGCTGGCGGAGAACGTCCGCTTCGAGCAGGGCGAGAAGGCCTGTGAGGAATCCCTGTCGCGGCGCATGGCGGCCCTTTGCGACGTGTTCGTGATGGATGCCTTCGGCACCGCCCACCGCGCCCAGGCGAGTACCTACGGCGTGGCGAAGTTCGCGCCGGTGGCCTGCGCCGGTCCGCTGCTGGCGCGGGAGCTGGAGGCGCTGACCCAGGCGATGGAGCATCCGGCGACGCCGGTCGTGGCCATCGTCGGCGGCTCCAAGGTGTCGACGAAGCTGTCGGTGCTGGAGGCGCTGGTGAACAAGGTGGATCACCTCATCGTCGGCGGCGGCATAGCGAATACCTTCATCGCGGCCGCCGGCCACGACGTGGGCAAGTCGCTGCACGAGGCCGACTTGCTCTCCGTGGCGCAGCGTCTGGCCGCCGACGAGACCGACCGGGCGGACATCCCGGTGCCGAGCGACGTGGTCGTCGCCCGGGAGTTCGACGCCGCGGCCGAGGCGGACGTGAAGCCGGTGGAAGCGGTGACCGAGGACGAGATGATCATGGACATCGGCCCGGATACCGCTGAGCGCTTCGCCGCGATCATCGCGGAGGCGGGCACGGTGGTCTGGAACGGGCCGGTCGGCGTGTTCGAGTTCGACCAGTTCGGCGAGGGCACCCGCATAATCGCCCAGGCCATCGCGGACAGCGACGCGTTCTCCGTGGCCGGCGGCGGCGATACGCTGGCGGCGATCGAGAAATACGACGTGGCCGACGGCGTCTCCTACATCTCGACCGGCGGCGGCGCCTTCCTGGAGTTCCTCGAAGGCAAGACGCTTCCCGCGGTGGCCATGCTCGAGGAGCGCGCCGCGGACAGGAGGTCAGGCACTTGAGAAGAACGAAGATCGTAGCGACCCTCGGGCCGGCCACCGCAAAGCCGGAGGTCATGGCGGAGATCATCCGCGCCGGCCTGGACGTGGCGCGGCTGAATTTCTCCCATGGCAGCGCGGACGAGATGCGCGAACGCGCGGACAGCCTGCGGCGCGTGGCCGCGGAGGAGGGGCGCTATGTCGCCCTGCTCGGCGACCTGCAGGGGCCGAAGATCCGCATCCGCCGGTTCCAGAACGGCAGCGAGCAGCTGGCGCGCGGCGCGAGCTTCTTTCTGGATCCGGATCTGGATGCCGACGCAGGCACCGATGCCGGCGTCGGCATCGCCTACGAAGGCCTCGCCGCCGACGTCGAAGCCGGCGACATGCTGCTGTTGAGCGACGGCCAGATCGAGCTGGAGGTCACCGGTATCGAGGGCAACCGGGTGCACACCCGGGTGGTCATCGGCGGCGTGCTGTCGGACCACAAGGGCATCAACCTGCGCGGCGGCGGGCTCTCCGCCCCGGCGCTCACCGACAAGGATCGGCAGGACATCCGGCTGGCCGCGGAGCTGGACTTCGACTACCTGGCCGTCTCCTTCGTGCGCACGGCCGCCGACATCGAGGAAGCCCGGCGGCTGTTCCGCGAAGCCGGCGGCGAGGGCCTGATGGTGGCCAAGATCGAGCGTGCCGAGGCGGTCGAGGAGATCGATTCCATCATCGAGGCGTCCGACGTCGTCATGGTGGCCCGGGGGGATCTCGGCGTGGAGATGGGATTCGCCGAGCTCACCGGCCTGCAGAAGCGCATCATTTCGAGGACCCGCCAGCGCAACCGGATCGCCATCACCGCCACCCAGATGATGGAGTCGATGATCTCGAGCGCCATGCCCACCCGGGCCGAGGTCTCGGACGTGGCGAATGCCGTCATCGACGGCACCGACGCGGTCATGCTCTCCGCGGAGAGCGCCGTGGGCCAGTATCCGGTGGAGGCCGTGCGCGCCATGGCCGAGGTATGCGTGGGAGCGGAGAAGTACGGCACCGCCGGTTCCCGGCGCCGGGAGCGCGTCGACGATACCTTCCGCTACGTCGACGAGGCCATCGCCATGGCCGTGATGTTCACCGCCAACCACCTCGCGGTGAAGGCGATCATCGCGCTGACCGAGTCCGGATCGACCGCCCGCTGGATGTCGCGGGTGCGTTCGGACATCCCCATCTATGCCTTCACGCGCCACGAGCGCACGCGGCGCCGGGTGGTGCTCTACCGGGGCGTCTATCCGGTGTCTTTCGATATCACCCACACGGATGCGCAGAGCGTCTATCGTGAAGTGTTCGACCTGATGCTCGGCCGCGGCCTGGTGGAGGAGGGCGACCTCGTGATCTTCACCAAGGGCGACATGACCGGCGTGCAGGGCGGCACCAACGCGATGAAGATCCTGCGCGTCGTGCGCGGTGACTGAACGGCCGAGACCGTGACGGCGGGGCGGCGACGGCGCTGGCTCGTGCGCGGCGCGGCGGCGCTGGGACTGACCGCGCTCGGTGCGCTCGCCGCCGCCTGGCTGCTGCTGCGGGCGAGCCTGCCCCCCGTCGACGGCCGCCTGGAGCAGGCCGGCCTGGCGGCGCCGGCCGCCATCGAGCGGGATGCCCGGGGCGTGCCGACGCTGAGCGCCGGTAACCGGACCGACCTGGCGTTCGCGACCGGCTTCGTGCACGGCCAGGACCGCTACTTCCAGATGGATCTCGCGCGCCGGGGTGCGGCCGGCGAGCTGGCGGCGCTGTTCGGCGAGGCCGCGGTGGAGATGGACCGCGGCCTGCGCCTGCACCGGTTCCGCAGCAGGGCCGAGGCCGTGGTAGCCGCATCGAGCGCCGCGGAGCAGTCCGTCCTGCGCGCCTACACGGCGGGCGTGAACGCCGGGCTCGGCAGCCTCGGTGCGCGGCCGTTCGAGTATCTCCTGCTCGGCGCGGAGCCGGTGCCCTGGCGGCCCGAGGACACGGTGCTCGTCCTCTACGCCATGTTCCTGCAGCTCAACGACGAGACCGGCCGGCGCGACATGGAGCGGGGCTTCGTCCATCGCCGTGTGCCGCGCGCGCTGTACGGCCTGCTCTATCCGCTGGGCACGGAGTGGGATGCGCCGCTGGCGGGCGGGCCCGCCCCGGTGCCGCCGCTGCCCGCCGAGACGCGCTACGACCTGCGCACCGTCACCGGCCGGGTGGCGCCGGCGCCCGCGGCGGAGCCGGAACCGCCCGTGATCCCGGGCAGCAACAACTGGGCGGTCGCCGGCCCTCTGACCGCGGACGGCCGCGGCCTGGTCGCCAACGACATGCACCTGGGACTGGCGGTGCCGAATACCTTCTACCGCGCCTGTCTCGTGCACGAGGCTGACGGCGTGCGCCTGTGCGGCGTGACCCTGCCCGGCACACCGGCCCTCGTGGCGGGCTCCAACGGCCGCATCGCCTGGGGCTTCACCAACAGTTACGGCGACTGGACGGATCTGGTGGCGCTGCGTCCGGGCTCCCGCCCGGGGACATACAGGACGCCGGACGGCGAGCGGGAGTACCGGCAGATCACCGAGACCATCGAGGTTGCCGGCGGCGAGTCCGTGGAGTCCGTCGTGCGCGAGACCGTCTGGGGCCCGGTGGTACCCGGCCTCACGCCGGAAGACGGCGAATTCGCCGTCGTCTGGACCGCGCACCGCCCCGGCGCAGTCAACCTGGGCCTGATGCGCCTGGAGGGAGCGCGCAGTGTGACCGAGGCGCTGCCGCTGGCGGCCGCCGCCGGCATACCACCGCAGAACTTGACGGTGGCCGACGCGGACGGCCGCATCGGCTGGACCATCGCGGGCCGCATACCGCGGCGCACCGGCGACTTCGACTCGCGCCGGCCGGCGGACTGGAGCCGGCCGGGCACGGGGTGGGACGGCTGGCTGGCGGCGGAGGAATATCCGCGCATCGTCGATCCGGCCTCCGGGCGCATCTGGACCGCCAACGCCCGCGTGATCGACGGCGAGGCCTTCCGCCTGATCGGCCCCGGCGATTACGACCTCGGCGCCCGGGCGGGGCAGATCCGCGATGCGCTAGCGCTGATCGACGACGCGCGGCCCGAGGACATGCTGGCCATCCAGCTGGACGACCGCGCCGTCTTCCTCGCCCGCTGGCGCCGTCTTTTGCTCGACCTCCTCGACCGGCCGGCCATCGAGGCCGACCCGGCCCGCGGCCGCTACCGGGCGCTGGCGGAGGACTGGATCCCCCGGGCCAGCGTGGACTCCGTGGGTTACCGTCTGGTGCGCAGCTTCCGCAGCCGCGTGCTGGAGCGGGTCATGGCCGGCCTCACTGCGGAGCTGACCCCGGCGCTGCCGGAGGACCGCCGTCTGGCGCTCAGCCGGCAGTTCGAGGGCACCGCCTGGCGCCTGGTCACCGAGCGCCCCGCTCACCTCCTGAACCCGGACTACGGCACCTGGCGCGAGCTGCTGCTGGACGCCGTCGACGCCTCGCTCACCTGGTACGAGGAGAGCTACGACTCGCCGCTGGCGGCGCGCACCTGGGGCGAGCGCAACACGGTGCGCATCCAGCACCCCCTGTCCCGCGCCGTGCCGGCGCTGGCACGCTGGCTGGACATGCCGGCCGAGCCGCTGCCGGGCGACGCCAACCTGCCCCGCGCCCAGTCGGCGCGTTTCGGTGCCTCGGAGCGCTTCGCCGTCTCCCCGGGGGCGGAGGAGCAGGGCTACTTCCACATGCCGACGGGCCAGAGCGGCCATCCGCTCTCGCCCTGGTACGACGCCGGGCACGGGGACTGGGCCGACGGACGCCCGACCCCGTTCCTGCCGGGCACCGCCGCGCATCGCCTCGAACTGGTACCGCCGGCGGGCGGCTGAACCGGGTTGTCAGCGCGGGGCTGTACCCGGATACTGGATGGCTCAGTGCGCAACGCACGGGTACAGGACTGGACATGACGGAAAGCAGATTTACGGGTACCGACCGCTACGTCGCGACCGAAGACCTGATGATGGCCGTGAATGCGGGCGTGACCCTGCAGCGGCCCATCCTCGTGAAGGGCGAGCCGGGCACGGGCAAGACGATGCTGGCGCAGGAGGTGGCGCGGGCGCTCGGCAAGCCGCTGCTCGAGTGGCACATCAAGTCGACGACGAAGGCCCAGCAGGGGCTCTACGAGTATGACGCGGTGGCGCGGCTGCGCGACTCCCAGCTGGGCGACCCCAAGGTGCACGACATCGCGAACTACATCGTGAAGGGCAAGCTGTGGGAGGCCTTCTCCTCCGACGAGCAGCCGGTGCTGCTGATCGACGAGATCGACAAGGCCGACATCGAGTTCCCGAACGACCTGCTGCAGGAACTCGACCGCATGGAGTTCTTCGTCTACGAGACCAAGGAACTCGTGCAGGCCAGGCACCGCCCGATCATGATCATCACCTCGAACAACGAGAAGGAGCTGCCGGATGCCTTCCTGCGCCGCTGCTTCTTCCATTACATCAAGTTCCCGGACAAGGAGACGATGACCGAGATCATCGACGTCCATTTCC
>CAYQZN010000043.1:0-15758 GCA_964421805.1 uncultured Woeseiaceae bacterium | reverse complement strand
CTTCACCCGCAGAAAACGCACGCAGAGCAGCGGCGTGATGGTCACCGCCAGCAGCAGGACAACGCCGACGAGCAATTTCATGTCAGGATCGACACCGGAAGCCGCAGGTTCGCCTTCCCCACCTCCGCGGTCATACGCATGACCCCGATCGAGACCGCCGAGCGATTCGTGCAACGACTGGACGGCTCTTTTTCGCTGGGCTTCCAGACCCAGAAATCCAGTAGCGTGACCACATCCAGCGTCAACGCCGACGTCTCCCACCGCAGCCGCCGCGACCTCGTGGGTCTGCGCCTGAATTCCTCGGTGACCGATCAGCCGAGTGAACCTACCGTGGCCCGCCAGAGCCTCAGACTGAACTATCAGCGTTTCCGGCCGAATCGGTGGTTCACGGATTGGTTCACCGGATGGGAGAAGAACGACGAACTCGGCATCAATGCCCGGCTGTCACTCGGCGCGGCCATCGGCCGGTACCTGGTCCAGAGCAACGAGAACCTCTTCTCCCTTACGATCGGTGCGCAGGCAGCACGGTCATCGTTCACAGGCGAAGACGATACGACGACCGAGGCGGAGGGCAGGATCGAGGCGCGTTATCTGCGCCGCAGTCTGGTGCCCGAGTCCTCGATCCAGCTGACCTCGATCGCCTATCCGCTGCTCGAGGACCTGTCTCAGTTCCGTGTGGAGAGCGACCTCAGCTTCCGCCGTGAGCTCATCGACGACCTGTTCCTGGAGCTCAGCATCGGGCATTCCTATACCAGCGACCCCCCGACCGGCGCGGCCAGCAGCGATCACGTGGTGACGACCTCGCTCGGCTATTCTCTCTGACGTCCTCGGGATTCCACCCGGCCCAGTCGGCGGTGTATGCGCACCGCCGTCTCCTCGGCGGCGAGCATCACCGCGACCACTACGATGAAGGCGATTACGCCGTGCGCCGGCCCGTCGAAGCTGACTTCGTCACCGAAAGCGAAATCGATGGCGCCGAGCATGACGAATTTGGAACCGAACAGGATCAGCCAGGCACAGAAAAAGCGCAGGAACCTCGAGACCTTGCCGGGCCTGGAACCGAAGAAGCGCGCTACCCGGTGTTCCAGGGCCAGGGTCGCTTTCAGCAGCACCTGCAGCAGCACCGCCGCGAGCGCCGAAATGGTGAAAGACTCGACCGTAACGAGGTGCCAGTACTCGTCGAAGAGATTCAGAACGGTGAGATCGATGAGAATCGCCGTGAGATAGTAGACGAACAGTTTCTGCCCGTTCGTCGGCGTCTCGGTAAGCGCGACACCCGGAATCTCTTCAGTCACCTGCTGCCCTCCGATCCGACGGCTACGACCGACCCCATCCGGCAACCAACCGGCCGCATGCCGGGGGAGGCGGCTTACCAGCGTATGCCGAAAGTCAGGGGCAGGATCTCGGAGTTCTTGGGATCCGTCTGCACCGACTTGTAGCGCGCCTCGACGTACAGCAGGGAGACGCGATTGAACCTGAACGAGTAGCCCGCGCCGACGTGCCAGGACAGCTCCGTGCTGCTCTCGGACGCCACGACCACGGTTCCTGGCCCGACACCACCCGGCGAGCACCACCACCACCACGGATCGCAGATGGGCGGATAGTAGACAAGGTCGACGTCGGTGAGCTTTGCTTCGACGCGGTCGATGCCGATGCCCGCCAGCAGATAGAGCCCGTCGGGGTTCGCGCCATTCAGGCTCCAGATACCCGTCACGGAGAAGGCCCAGTCGTCGAAGTCCCCGCCGGATATGCCGCCCAGTTCGGGGTCTATCTCCTCGATGGCGTCGTTGATCGCGCGGATCGCGGACGAAGAGAAGTCATGCGCCGAATAGGCGACCTCGAACTGGATACCCACGGGCCAGTCGGAGGGCCAGTAGGTCGCGCCGCCGCGGATGGACCAGCCGTCGTCCACGACATCGCCGAAATCGCCCTGGGCGAAATCCACGCCGCCGGCGATATGGCCGAACCAGTCTCCGTAGGTCTTGTCGGGACGGCCCCCGGCTTCGGCGGTGGCCGACAGAACCAGTACCGCCAGCGGCAAAAAGAGGCGCCAGTAGCCGGCGGCTTCCCGATTGGTTCGATTCATCGCATCCAAGACCTTCTCCTGTGCCGTACGGTCAAAAGTACTGTGGGAACTTTACGCCACGACCCCCCCGGAATCTACTGGACAGCGTCCCGTCGTTTCCGCGTCATCCGTGGCCGGAAGGCATCCACGACATAGACCGCGCCGACCGCGTACAGGGTGGCCAGCAGGAACATGATCAGCCGGTCGGCGAACTTCGCGCCGGCCGTGGCGCCGAAAGCACTGTCCATGACCGCCGGCGCCAGTATGACCAGCATGGTCAGCAGCCCGTAGGACCAGGTTTGGGCGTCGGGCGCCATGCCGGCGCCGCGGAAGATGCGGCGCCCGGCGATCAGCCCGGCCGCCGCCACTACCAGGGTGTACACGGCCAGGGTGGGGGCCACGCGCAGCACCTGCCAGCCGATGATCGCGCCGCCGCCGCCGATGATCGTCGACAGGACAAGGGATCGGCCGGCGGCGCGCGTACCCTCGCCGGACGCCTGCTGGCCCATGGTGGCGACCTTGATCATCACCGGCGCATAGGCGTAGCTGGCCCCCGACAGGAGGAACCACAGACCGACCGGAAGCACGATTACGAGCGAGCGCAGGGCGCTCCAGCGTGCATCCGCGGGACTCGCCCCGGCGGCCGGCGGTGGGGCTGAAGCGGGCCCGGCCGGGGATGCGCCTGCCAGGGAATCCGGCAACACGGCGTGGGCGATCCAGACGAAGGCGATACCGGCCATCGCGGCGTATACCACGCCCTTCACGACCAGGAGTATGGCGTCGACGCTCACGGTGCCGATGGCCGTGCTGAAGGCGAGTCCCATCGTCAGCAGTGTGCCTGCGGCGGCCGGACCGCCTTTCGCCGGGATGTAGAAACTCCAGTAGAGCATCAGGCCGAGCAGCAGGAACCCGACCATCGGCTGGTAGAGGAGCCGGGGCAGGACGAAGAGCCCGGCCGCGAATGCGAGCACCAGTGCGGCGACGAGGACCACGCCCATGCGCAACCTGGGTGCCGGCATCGGCATGGCGAGCACGAGCATCGTCATCACCGGGGCGATGAACGACAGGTTCCAGGCGACGGCCTGGGAGAACCACAGGCAGGCCGCGGTACCGAAAGCGAGCCGGAGAATCCGTACGCTCGCGATATCGAGCGCGGGCTCCGTAGCTGCTGCCGCGTCAGTAGGCATACGTGAAGAGGCTCACCAGACGCATCCTGAGCCGGCCGAGCGTGTTGAACAGCGGGTTATCGCCCGTATACACGATGACCGAGGCCTGGGCGCCGACGCGCATGCCCAGTCGGTCGCGCGCTTCCGGCAGCTCGAAGGCCACCTGCACCGAGAAGCGCTGGGCGTCCCGCAGCCATTGCCGGTCGTTGCTGATCGTGGGCAGGCTGCCCAGCGGTGCCGAATCGACCTGCACGCCGAAACCGGTGGTCCTGACCGTGCCCTTCACGACCTTGCCGGGCAACGAATCGAACACGATCTCCACCGGGTCGCCGCTCTCGATATTGCCGAGATTGTTCTCCGTGAAGTCCGCCTGCACCCATACGTCGTCCGTCGCGAGGAACGTCATGAGCGGCGCGCCGGCCTGGGCGAAATTACCCCGGTCCACCCGAACCTCGGTGACGATACCGTCGCTCGGCGCCACCACCTCGGTGCGGGAGAGGTCGAGTTCGGCCTGCGCCAGCGCCGTCTGCGCCTGAAGTATCCGCGTGTTCTGCTCGCCAGTCTCGCCGAGATCCTGGCGCGCTCGTTCGAGGTTGGCCTCGGCGGCGGTCAGCTGACTCTGCGCGACCTTCAGGCTCGCCTCCGACATCTCCAGACGGCGATCCGATACGGCCCCCGGATCCTCCCCTTTGATGCGGCGCAGTCGCTCCGTGTCCTTCCCGGCCCGCTCGAGCTGGGCGCGCGCCGCGGCCACCTGGGCCTGGGCGGCATCCACGCTGGCAGCGGACGCGCCGGTCGCCTGCCGGGCGGTCTGCAGATTCACGCGCGCGGTCTCCGCCGCCAGCTCGTAGCGATCCCGGTCGATGCGGAACAGCAGGTCTCCCGCCGCGACCAGCTGGTTACTCGCGACGGCCACCTCGGTGACAGTGCCGGAAACCTCGGCGGCGATCGGCACGACGACCGCGTGGACCCGGGCCTGGGTCGTATACGGCGTGAGCCGGTCGCCGGCGACGTAGAAGATCATCAGCACGATGCAGAGGCCCAACACGATGAAGGTCCATTTCCTAACGGGGTCCCTCCCGGCTGACTCCGCCGGTTCGGTTTCCGCCGCCGCGCCATCTGTTTCTTCCTGCGCCGGCGGCTGCTCCTGCGCGTGCTCTTGTTCTTTCTTCTCTTCGCTCATGGCGTCTGCTCTCCGGCCGCTGGCGAGCCATCCAGTACGTCACCCCAGTTGGTCCTCTCCATCATCGTCTCTTTCGTCTCCTCGTCGATGAAGCGCCGCGGCTCCGTCGACTGCCAGCCGCCGCCGAGGCTGCGGTATATCGCGATGAAATTACTGATCACGGCTCCCCGGTTGGCGGCATAGCGCTGCTGGGCACCGAACAGGGCCTGCTGGGCATTCAGCACGCGCTGGTAGTCGGCGAACCCCTCCTGGTAGCGCAGCAGGGAGAGCTCCGCGGAACGGCGGGCCACGGCCACCGTGTCGGCGAGTATCCGGTCCTGTTCCCGCGAGCGCGCGAACGCCGTCATGGCGTCCTCGGCCTCCCTCGCCGCCTGTATGACGGTCTCCCGGTAAGCAATGAGGGCCTGTTGAAGACGCGCATCCTGAACGCGTATGTCGTTCCGGATGCGGCCGTAATTCAGGAATGGCCAGACGAATGCGGGACCGGCGGCATAGGTGAGGCTGTCGGCGCTGAACAGCTCGCCGAATCCGCTCTCGCCGGTGCGGGTCGTGTCCGTGTTGCCGGAGGCCGCCAGGCCGAGGAAGCCGGTCAGGCTGAAGCTCGGGTAGAGGTTCGCCTCGGCGACGCCCACCAGGGCATTCTGAGCCAGCGCCTGCAGCTCGGCCCGGCGCACATCGGGGCGCTGGCGCAGGAGATCGGCCGGGATGCCGACGGCGAGTTCCGCCGGCGGTGACGGCACAGCGGCCTGCGTGCCGCCGAGCAGATCGTCGATGTCCGACGGCGCCATCCCCAGCAGAGTGCTGAGGGCGTTCCTGGCCTGCCGGAGCGTGGTTTCCAGGCCGGGTATCACGGCCTCCGTGCTGAGCAACAGGGTCCGGGCCTGCAAGGCATCGAGTTCGGAGCTGTCACCGTTGCGGAACAGCAGATCCACGATCTTGTAGCTCCGGCGCTGGATGGCGGCGCTCTCCCGCGCGAGCCGCAGCTGCTCCTCGGTGGATCGTATCAGCGTGTAGACGTCGCCCACCGTCGCGACGAGCAACACCATGGCCTCGTCGTAGGCGGCAACCGAGGCCAGCAGGTTCGCGTCGGCGGCCTCGATCCCGCGGCGGAAACGGCCCCAGAAATCGATCTCCCAGGAGACGCTCGCACCGATGTTGTACTGGGTGAATTCCAGGTCGCCGGCGACCGTGTTCGCATTGTTCTCGCTGCCGGCAAGGGCGGTGGCCTCACCGACGGCGACCTGAGCCTGCGGATAGATGCTGCCGCGGGCCACGTTCAGACGTGCCTGCGCCTCCAGCACGCGGAGTCCGGCAATCTTCAGGTTGTTGTTTTGGGCCAGGGCGCGGGCGACGAGCTCGTCCAGCACCGGGTCGTTCAGCCGCTTCCACCACTCCGAAAGCTCCGCCGCATCGGTCTCGAACAGCTCCCGCTCCGCTTCCAGCCAGTCCGGGTTCGTCGAGGCATCGGGCCGCACGAACTCGGGACCGACGGGTGCGCATCCGGCTGCCGCAACCAGTAGTACCAGAACCGGGAGCCGCATCACCGTCCCCGCGCTTCGTCAGGCGCCCTGCTCGCCCCCGGGCTCGTCCGCTGCCTCGGCTTCGTCCGGTGCGAGCCAGGCGGTGAACAGCTCATAGCCAAGGGCGAGCACGACCGCGCCGACGAACAGACCGACGATACCCTCCGTCAGCGCCCCGCCGATCGCTCCGAGCAGGATCACGAGCATCGGCGTATCCACGCCCCGGCCCAGCAGCATAGGCTTCAGCACCGCGTCACTCAGGCTGACGACCAGCGCATAGACTAGGAACAGGGTGGCCGGTACGGCCTCGGCCACGGAGTAGTACCAGATGGCGACCGGCAACAGGACCAGCCACGGCGGCAGCTGGATGATGGCGAGAACGAGTACGGCGCCGGCGAGCAGACCGGCAGCGGGAGCATCGATGACGACCAGGCCGATGGCCGCCAGGGCGGCCTGGATCAGGGCCACCCCGAGCACGCCCTTCACCACACTGCGTACCGTCAGTATGGAAAGATCCGTCAATGCCGTCCCCCGCTCCGCCCCCGTAAGGCGGCTGGCCACGCCGCGCGACATCCGGTATCCCCTCTCGGCCGACCCGAGCAGCACGCCGCCGATGATCACGGACAGGGCGAACTGCAGAATGCCGAGGGTCAGGCCGCCGGCGAAACTGACTGCCGACACGCCGATCGAACGCAGCTGCGGCCCGTAGCGGTTCAGCGTATCCGCGAGATTGTCTGCCGCCTCCGACCAGCCGGCGTACAACTGTTCCCCGATCAGCGGCCAGCCGGCTACGGACTCGTTCGGCGGCGGTACGCTAAGGTTTCCCGCCCGCAGACCCTCGGACAGGTACGCATAACCGTCCACCGTCGATCCGACGAGCAGCCACGCCGGCAGCACGACGATCGTGAGCCCAAGCAGCACGAGGATGGTCGCGGACAGCGCCCCCCGTCCGGCGAGCCGCTTCGTCAGGGAGAGATGCAGCGGGTATACGGCGATCGCGATGATGACACCCCACAGCACGACGCCGACGAATGGCTTGATGATGCTGTAGCACCAGGCGAACAGCACCACGACCGCGGCGATCTGGATGAAAGAGGCCATGGCGTTGGCCTGGAATGTCTTGTCCGCTCCGGGGTTATCAGCAGGGGGCATTGCGGGCTCCTGGACTACTGTGTCTGGCATGGAAGAAGATCACGATCAGGTCTCGTGGTTCGGGTTGCCGATGTTCTGCCACATGCGTTGCACCATGGCGAAGAGCACGGCCGTGCTCCAGCCGACCAGCAGAATCCCGTTCAGGGCCTCGATGCCGCTCAGCAGACGACCATCCCCGGTCAGGGTGATATCGCCGTAGCCGAGCGTCGTGAATGTGACGAAGGAGAAGTACACCGCCTCCTGCGGCGAAGCGAACGCATCGGGCGCGACGACCAGCAGATAGGCGCCTGCCCACAACAGGATCTGGATAGTGTGCAGCACGACGAGCACGATACCGGTGCCGATCAGCACGCGTACCGCCTCGCCCAGGCGCCAGCCGGTATCCCTGTCCGCGAAGCGGTGTCGCGCAGATCGCACCCACAGGCTCGTACCGACGGCATGTATCGTCACGGTCAGCGCGATCAGCGCCGCACCGATAAAGCTGTCGATCAGCATCGCTCGTCCTGCTTGTTATCGAAGCACATTAGCACGTTCGCCGGGGGGTTCCGTAATGATACCGAGAAAAGATGGCTCCAGCCCGAAAAGAAGAGTAAAATCGGAGAGTTACCTTGTTTCCATGGAAAGATTCGATGCGCCAGGGCCGGCCCCACTCTCAGACCATGTGTCAACTACGTCGGCGCATCCCGCTGGTGCTCGTCTTGCCGGTGCTGCTCATGGGCACCGGCGCCGTGGCCCAGCAGGTGTATCAGCCGCCCGGCGCCAATCTCACGTTTGGCGACGTCACTCACGGCATGCGGGCGCTGTCCGCGTCGTCGAACCCGGCGGCGGCCGCCGCCGACCGCGCTCGCGAGAGCGACCGGGCGAAGTCCGGCACGGCCCCCTCCGTCGCGGCGGGCGTCGAATACGGGAACATCCAGGAACTCTGGGATTTCTATGATGAGTTCTCGCAGGCTTTCGCGAAGAGCGATTCGGACGAGAACATAGGCGGCCCCGGCCAGCTGCCTGGAGACAAGCCTGACGACGGCATTGATCTCGGGCAGATCTGGGACCTGCTCGACCCGGATATAGAGGCGGAACTGCAGAGCATCGCGAGACAGGCCGCGACCAAGGCGGCGGCGCTCGCGCTGATCCGCACCGAGGGTTACGGCAAGGCCTGGGTGGCTGCCGACGTGCCGGTCGTATTCAAGAACGAACGCCTCGGCGGCACGTGGACCCTGCATATGCACTGGTCGGGTACCGCTCGCGCATTCGGGCTGGTGGACGATATAGAGTTTTCGCCGGAAGAGGCACGGGCCGCCATCAACGACTGGTTCGAGACGGACGTGGCCTCGCGCCCGCGGATCCTCCCGATCGGCGACCAGATACGCCTGGCCATCGACGAACTCGGCAACGTCAGCTTCTCGCTCGAGAATGACAGCCTGCTGTTGTCGCAGGCATCCCAGCTGGCGGCATTGTCGGTGGGCTACGGACGTCCGCTCTGGTCGGGTGGCGCCGGGACTCTTTTCGGTGGCGCAAAGGCCCATCTGTACAGCATGCGGCTGTCCCGCTACGCCGTGCGCTTCGGTGACATCACCGATTCGGAGGAGTTGTTCGACGAGATCCGGGATGCAGACTTCGAATCCGACGTTAGGGCGGGTGTAGACCTGGGTGTACTGTGGGTCGCGCGGAATTACCAGCTGGGAGCCCAGCTCAGGAACATCAACGAGCCGGATTTCAGTTTTCCCGACGTATCCGTGCCGATACGGGATGAAGAGCTGCTGCAGCGGCTCAGCCGGGACCGGACCTATACCATGGACCGGCAGCTCAAACTGGAGGCATCGCTGTTTACGTCCGACCGACGCTGGTCGTTTCACCTGGCCGGTGATGCCGACAGCGCCACCGACGCGGTCGGAAACGAGTACCAGTGGCTGACCGCGAGTGCCGGTTACAACGGCGGGGGCTTCTGGGTCCCGGGCGTCCGCTTCGGTTACCGCAAGAATCTGGCGGGCACCGAGAAAGAGTACGCGAGCATCGGCACGACGCTGTTCCGATATGTGAACCTCGACATAGCCTCCGCACTCGACACGAGCAGGATCGACGGGCAGAAACTGCCCGAGAGCTTCATGGTAAGCCTGGGCTTCCAGGTATCCTGGTAGGCCCCCTCCACACAGGTCCGCGACGGCGGGGCGCCGTCGGCGCCGCCGCCGGTCTTGTCTCCGGGCAACTGCCGCGGCGGACGCTCTCGCCCGGATACGGCGGCTAATTGCCCACCGTATCGGCAATAGCCTTCTTGCAGGCCTCACCGACCTGATCGTCATTTTCCTCGAGGCACGCCAGTATCCTGCCCTCGCCCAGCCTTACGTCTCCGCAAAGGGTCGTGATCTCGGTCTCGCAGCTGGCAGCGAAATAGTTGATGGCGGCCGAAAGCTGCTCCAGCAGTGAAGCGGCCTGGTAGAGGGCATACTCACACTGACCGGACAACTTGTCCTCGTGGGCCGCCACGCAGTGCAGTAACCGGCCTTCACCGGGCGTCACCTGGCTGCAGTACTGGCGCAGGTCACCCTCGCAGGCATCGACTACATAATCGAGCAGCGAGTCCTGTGCACGGACCTGCGCCGAGGACGCCAGCAGAATGGTTGTCACCAACAGTTTCAATTTGTTCATCACGATGCTCTCTCTGTAATCAACAACGGCGGGTTCGCCGGGCTGTCCGGCGAGGAGTCTATTTCGGAAATACGAGGACGAAGTTCAGGCGGAAGGCCCAACCGTCGGGGCCTGCATCCGGCGTCTGCACCCAGTAGCGCACCCCGCCTCCGACCTGCACCAGCTGATCTCCCAGTTTCAGGAGCTGATTCGCCTGCACATTCAGGGGGATGGACCACTTGCGGCTCTCCCAGTCGTAGGTCGACTCGGTGTTCACGGCGAATGTCGTCTGCTTCGGCGTGATGTAGGTCAGGAACGGCTGCAGGAAGGTGGCGCTGACATCGGCCCGGTCGCTGTCACCGGCGAACGACTCGATGTGATTGGCGAGGGCGCCGAAGGTCCAGGGCCCGAACTGCTTCAGCGCGACAGCCGTCGGCCCGATTCCCCACTTCTCGCCGCCCAGAAACTCGTCGGTCGCGGTCGGGAGCAGGAGGGCCGGCCCCACGCCCCAGATCCAGCCACCCGAGGTCGGCGCCTTGGGCGAGAAGAACAGGCTCTGTACCGTGTCGCCCAGCCCGAATTCGCCGTAACCGTCGAACGGGAAGTCCTGCTGATCGACCACGGGGAGGATCGTGCGGGAAATCACGTTCCAGTCCTCGTTCAGCGAGAACGGGATCACCGGCTGCACATTCAGCCGCATGATCGAACCGTCCCCGTCGGTGCCGTAGCCGTCGTCGAAGTTGAACTGCAGCGGCACGCTGATCAGCGACGCGACGGGATTCGCCAGCTGTTTGGCGATATCGGCGGACTCGTCGGCCCTGGCGCTGCCGAAGAGTATGAGACCCACCAATGTAATGAATGCCGATGTACGCATCTCGTTTTCCTTGAATGTTGATTGCCGGCGTTTCAGTCGGCAGGGCGCACCACGGCATCCACCGCCGCGCGCAGCCGTTCCGCCCAGCGCGTCAGGATGCGTCTGGCCTCGGCCCGATTGCTGACGCTGGTACTCCATTCGGCACGGAACGACTCCCTGGCTCCCTGGCGATCCACAGCACGGGCAAGCACCTGACCCGTCGTGCCGTCGACGGCCTCGAGCACCAGCGTCATCTCGCCGGCCGAGGTGGTGTAGGTCCTCGATCGGCCGCTGCTGCGCAGATCCGGTGCGGTCACGTCGAGGTTCACGATGCTCGGCCGGAGCACCAGGACCTGCTCGCCGGTCTCGAACTCCTCGGTCAGCTTATATGCCGGCTCCTTCAGCAGCGCCTCACGGAACATGCTGTCGCACTCTTCCTTCAGCGTGTCTCTGATCCTGTCCACGTCCTCCTGAGCCACCCGGCTGCCGAGGTTCAGCGACCCGCGATTCTGATCGCGGAGCCAGTTCTTGCGGAAAGCGACATTGCAGTCCGCGAGCCCTACGGCGTCGTAGCTTCCCAGGTCGGCACCGGGCAGGAGATAAACCCTGTCACCAAAAGCCGCGTCGGGCATCAGTTCGAGCCCGTCGTACGTGACCTCCGGAGCGGGAGTACTCGCACAAGCGCCGAGGACCAGGACGGCCAGGCCGCCAATGCCGAGTTTCAGGGTCTTCATCATCGTCTCTCTCCAGTGGGCGCGACGTTCAGCGCGCCAGAACTTCAACCAGGGGCTCGCCGTCCGAGCCCGACGGCGGCTTGATACCGAGGAACGCCGACAGCGTCGGCGCCACGTCCACGGTGTGCACTCGGCGCTCGACAACGGCGGGCGTCAGGCCGGCACCGGCAAACACGATCGGGACGTACGTATCGTATGCCCAGGGTGAACCATGGGTGGACGCCACGGTCAGCCCGTCGAAATCATTGATGAACCAGTTCGGCTCGAAGACGATGAAGATCTCGCCGGAGCGCTTCGAATTGAAGTTGTTTAGCACCGCCCGATACAGGTCCGTGTCCGGAACATTGCCGCGCCTCAGCGCGGAACTCGACACGGCGACCGAGACGCCCGGGAAACGGGTGAGTTCGTCGACGACGGCCGCTTCCAGCGCCTCCTGGTCGATGCCTGCATCGTTCTTCACATCCGCGCTGAAATAGAGATAGGGATGATCATAGGTCTCGATGAGCTTGCCCTCGAGCCCGAAGCGGCTCTTGATGCGCTCGATGGCAGCCGCCCTGTCCCAGCTTTCCGGATCGACGTAGCCGGCGGGGATGCCGAGACTGTTCAGGTAGCCCGGCGCATCCGGGCCGCCGTGATCCGCCGAGAGGACCACCAGCACGTTGTCCAGGCCCACTTCGGCATCGACGAATGCGAGCAGTTCCGCCAGTGTGCGGTCGAGCTGGAGGATGTTGTCTTCGGCCTCCAGGCTGGACGGTCCGAACACGTGGCCGACGTAGTCTGTCGAGGAGAAACTGACGGCGAGGTAATCGGTGGTCTCGTCCGCGCCCAGCTTCTCCCCGACGAGCGCCTTCTTCGCGAAGTCGAGGACGATGCGGTCTCCGGCCGGGCTCAGCGTGAGCCAGGTCGTGAAATAGGGGCTGGTGCCGTCGCCATAGCCGTGCGGAAACACTCGGCCGAAGCCGCCCACGTCGGTCTCCCACGGGCGGTCGTCACTGTCGCCGAACAGATAGGTGTCCCTTTCGTGCAGCAGTCGCCACTCGGTGCCCGCGTAGCGGCGGGCCGGTTTCCCTGCGTTGAATTCTGTGACCCAGCCCGGGTAACGGTCGAGATAATAGGTGCTGGTGACGAACTCGCCGCTGGCCTTGGAGAACCAGTAAGCCGTGCCGGAATGGCCGGCCATCGAGATGGCACCACGATCCTTCACCGAGACGCCGATCACCTTCGCCTCGCCGCCGGTGTTGCTGCGCAGCTCGTCGGCGAAGGTCGAAACCAGGATGGCGGCCGGCGAGCGCCCGTCACTGCGCGCGGCGCGCTGGGTCGGATCGATCTCGGTGTCGGCATCGACCGAGGCGCCTTCGGTCAGCAGGCGATAGTTCGAGTCTTCGACATTGTAGGTGGTGAATCCGGTCTCGCGGTCGAACCACAGATTCGCCACCATGCCGTGCGTGGACGGGTGGGCGCCGGTGGCCAGGGTCGCGTGGCCAACGATCGTCTCGGTGTTCGCGTGCCCATGGTGGGCGTCGCGATAGACGACGCCCGACTCCCAGAGATAACGGAAGCCGCCCTCGCCGAGCCGGTCGTAATAGCGGGTGGGCAGATCGCCGCGCAGCTGGTCGACGGTGATCTGCAGGATCAGCCTCGGCTTGTCGGCGGCAAGGGCAGGGGCGCCGAAAAAGGCGGCCGCCAGCAGAAGGCACAAGGCAGTGGAGGTCGTCGTTGCTCTGGTCATCTGTATTCCACCGAACATAGGGTGCGTCGCGCGCTCAGCGCTTCACCAACCGGCAACGGATCGCCGGATCAGCCGGTACGCGGGCCAGGCACGGTCCGCCGGGAAAAGGAGGGAGGGGCAGCCAGTGGCCGCCCCTCCGCAACCGGGTCAGTTCGAGGGCCGCTCGATCAGACCTTTCTCCTCGATTTGCTCGAGGATCTTCAGCGCCTTGATCGACTGGTAGTTGATGCCGCCGGCGTTGAGAGACATGCCCTCCTGGAAGGGATAGTCCGCGAGGGTGGAGAGGAACTTCTGGATCTCCACCTGCACCGGCACGAACAGCCACATGTTGTCGGCCATCCAGCGCAGATACATCCCGGACTCCTCCCAGGCGTGCTCGTAGGGATCCGCCTTCAGGTTGATCACCACCGGCCATGATGTCTCGATTCGCTGGGCATTGGTGATATTGCCCTCGAGTATGGCGAAGTGGATCTTCCAGTCGTTCCAGCGTACCGCATTCAGGTTGGCGCCCTGATCGAAGTAGAAGATCTGGTCCCGGGGACCCTCGTCGACTTCGCCCTTGAAACGCGGCAGGAAGTTATAGCCGTCGAGGTGCACCTTCCAGCGCTTGCCGTTCGCCCGGTGGCCCTTCTTCAGCTTCTCGACGATGTCGGGCTCGCCCACGGCGGCCAGCAGCGTGGGCATCCAGTCCTCGTGGGAGATGATGTCGTTGGACTTGCTGCCCGGCTCGATCACGCCCGGCCAGCGCACGACCAGCGGCACGCGGAAACCGCCTTCCCAGGTGGTGCCCTTCTCACCCTTGAACGGCGTGATGCCGCCGTCCGGCCAGGACACCGTCTCCGCACCGTTGTCGGTGCTGTAGATCACGATCGTATTGTCGGCGATGCCGAGTTCGTCCAGCTTGTCGAGCAGCATGCCGACGTGGTCGTCGTGCTCGGCCATGCCATCGGGATACAGGCCGATGCCGGTGCGGCCCTGCGCCTCTTTCTTCAACCGGGTCCAGACGTGCATCCGGGTCGTGCTCATCCACACGAAGAACGGCTTGTCGGCCTGGTGCGCCCGATCGATGAAATCGAGACCGGCGGTGAGGAACTCCTCGTCGGCGGTCTCCATGCGCTTGCGGGTCATGGGGCCCGTATCCTGGATCTCACCGTCGGCGCTCGACTTGATGACGCCGCGCGGTCCGAACTGCTCTGCGAACTCCGGATCGTCCGGGTAGTAGTAGGTCTCCGGCTCTTCCTCGGCGTTCAGGTGATAGAGGTTGCCGAAGAACTCGTCGAAACCGTGATTTGTCGGCAAATGCTTGTCCTGGTCGCCGAGGTGATTCTTGCCGAACTGACCGGTCATGTAACCGTGATCTTTCACCAGGTCGGCGATGGTGGGCGCCCAGTCCGGGATGCCGTGGTCGGAGCCCGGCATGCCGATCGTCAGCAGACCCGTGCGAAAGGGATGCTGGCCGAGAATGAACGCGGCACGGCCGGCCGTGCAGCTCTGCTGCGCATAGGCGTCCGTGAACAGCGCACCCTCGCTGGCGATACGGTCGATGTTGGGCGTCTGATAACCCATGATTCCGTGGTTGTAGGCGCTGATGTTGTGGACGCCGATATCATCCCCCCAGATGACGAGGATGTTCGGCTTCTTTTCCTGAGCGACCGCCGGGATCGCCAGCAGCAGCGCCAGTACTCCCGCGCACGCACGCAGGACGGACTTTCGGCCGCCCTGCTCATTCCTGTAAGTCATGTCTCTCTCTCCCTGCATTGATCTTCGGCGAGTATGGTCAGAGGACGCCGGTCACTCTTGCGGCGCCGGGCATCGAGCGGAGTAAAATAATCTGCCGATATCAATGCGTCCAATGCATTGTTGGCATTCGTGCTATATCATAAACGCATGGCGTTCCCGCTGAAACAGATCGAACACGCCGTGATGCTGGCGGAGACCGGTAACTACGGCGCCGCGGCAAAGAGACTGCATATCAGTCAGCCCGCCCTGTCCCGCAGCATCCAGGCCCTGGAACAGCGGGTCGGGGCTCAACTGTTCGATCGAACCCATGCGGGAGTGAACACCACCGCGGTCGGGAAACTCCTGGTCGACAGAGGCAGGACCCTCCTCGCAAGTGCGTCGGACCTGGAGCGTGAGGTGGGGCTGATGCTCGGACTCGGGATCGGCTCGCTCAAGCTCGGCGTGGCGCCGTACCCGGCGGACATCTCCGTAGGCCGCGCCTGTGGCCAGCTTATCGCTCGATATCCCGAGATCGAGCTCGACATCAGGGTGGCAAACTGGCGGGCCCTTACCCGCCAGGTCCTGGAAGGCAGGATCGACCTCGCGATCGCCGACCTGAGCAGCGCGCGGGAGTTCGACCGCCTGGTCACGGAGTCCCTGCCGAAACACACCGCTAATCTGATCGTGCGGTCGGGTCATCCGCTGGCCGGCATAACGCAGCTCAGCCTCGAGCAGGTATTGGAGTATCCCCTGGTGACGTCGGTGCTACCGCCGCGGTTCGCGCACCTGAAACCCAGGATCCGCGTGGACACCGTACAGATGATGCGCACGATCGTAGCGGCAAGCAACGCCGTGGGGCTCACCACGGCAAAGGACGTTGCGGCGAGCTCCGGCCCGGATCGGTTCGTCCCGCTCGATATCGACCTGCCCGGGCTACACGGCGACTACGGATTCATACGCCTGCGCGAGCGTACCCCGGCTCCCGCGGAGCAGGTGCTTATGGAGCTGATACGCG
>CAYQZN010000042.1:0-15928 GCA_964421805.1 uncultured Woeseiaceae bacterium | reverse complement strand
AACAGGACTTCCCGACCATCTCGCGCACCCTGGTGGACATCAACCGGCTCACCGCCAGCGGCAGCGACGCGCCGGCGGAGAAGCTCGCCAACGTGATCCTGCGCGACTATGCCCTGACCAGCAAGCTCCTGAAGCTGGTCAACTCCGCCTTCTACGGCCACATCGCCAACGAGGTCTCCAGCATCTCCCACGCGGTGATGCTGCTCGGCTTCGAGAAGGTGCGCATGATCGCCAACAGCCTCACCTTCTTCGGCCGCATGCAGGGCAGCCCGGAGCTGAAAGACGCCACCACCCGCTCGTTCATGTGCGGGCTGATGGCCCGCCACCTGGCGCGGCGCCGAGGACTCGCCGGGGCCGAGGAGGCGTTCATCTACGGCCTGTTCCGCAACCTCGGCGAGAATCTGGTCATCTATTACTTTCCGGAGGAGCACGGCGAGATCTGCCGTCTCATGGTGACCCGCCAGCTGTCCAAGATGGCCGCGTCCCGGGGCGTGCTCGGTGTGAGCTACGAGGATCTCGGCGCCGCAGTCGCCCGGGTGTGGAAGCTCCCGGACGCCATCATCGATGTGATCCGCGGGCTGCCGAACGACGAGCCGGAGGAGCCGGCCTCGGAGGCGGACCGGCTGCGGGACATCGCGATATTCGCCGAGGAACTCTGTGACGTGGCCGGTATGGACGAGCACGAGGCCCAGGATGCGGCTCTGGTCCGGCTGGTGGAGCGCTTCGCGCCCAGCGTCGAGGTCGACACCGAATTCGCCGGCAGGCTGGTTGCGGCGGGAGCGGACAAGCTGCGCCAGTACGCCCCGGTCTTCGAGATCGACGTCGCCGGCAGCCCGTTCTGCCGCTCGGCCATCGAATGGTCGCGCCGCTATTGCGAGGGCGAGGTCGGCAACACAGTGACGGCCGTCCACCAGCAAGCCGGCTGATCCCGCAGCCCTTCATCCGACAGCCGCCGGTTTGATGGTATATTCGTACGTACGTACAACCAAGAACCGGAGAAGGAACAGGCAATGGCTGGCAAATTCGAGATCTACAAGGACAAGAAGGGCGAGTATCGTTTCCGTCTGGTGGCGGGCAACGGCGAGAATCTGCTCGCGAGCGAGGGTTACAAGTCGAAGTCGAGCGCCATGAACGGTGCGGAGTCCGTGCAGAAGAACTGCGGCGACGCCAATTGCTTCGTCAAGAACACGACTCCCACGGGCAAGTTCCGCTTCAACATGAAGGCGAAGAACCACCAGGTCATCGGCACCAGCCAGAATTACGAGTCGGAGTCGAGCCGCGACAACGGTATCCAGGCCGTCGCCCGCGCCGCCAAAGGGGCGAAGATCGTCGATCTGACCTGAGCGAGTGGCGGCGGCACTCCTGCCGCCACTGCATCGGACAGACTGATCGGACAGAGGCGGATCCGGTTGCCGGGTCCGCCTCTTCTTTTTCGACAGGTCCGCGCGCCGCGTGCAGAGTCAGGCGAGCGTGGCAAAATAACGGTTTTTGCAATGCCCGAAACGCTCATGACCGAGACCGCTGCATCCCCCAAGGAACCGCCCCGCCTGATTCCGTTCGAGCGCGCGCCGAATTTCCGTGACCTCGGCGGTTATTCCACGGCCGCGGGGCGCCGCGTCGCCTGGGGCCGCGCGTTCCGCAGCAGCCACCTCGGCTGGCTGACGCAGGCCGACCGAGAACGCTTCGCCTCGCTGAGAATCGGCGAGGTGTTCGACCTGCGGCGGACCAGCGAGTCCGAGGCCTATGCCAATCGGATTCCGCCGGGCATCCGCAGCCACCATTTCGACATCGACGTCGGCAGCACGAAGAGCTACCGCCGGCGGCTGGAGGCGGGCACGGCCACCCGCGCGTCCACCCACGACATGATGGTGGACGCCTACCGCAGCTATGTCACCGGATTCGCGGAGCGTTTCGGCCGCCTGCTGAAGCTGCTGGCCACCGCGGACGAGCAGGCGGTGGTCATCCACTGCATGGTCGGCAAGGACCGCACCGGCATCGCATCCGCCCTGCTGCTCGGTGCGCTGGAGGTGCCCCGGGAGGACATTCTCGAGGACTACCTGTTGTCGTCCACCTATTATCCGCCGGAAGAGATCCTCGCTCGCATCCGCCAGACCATCGAGGACTCGCTGGCCGGGCCGTGGGACGACGAGACGGTGGCGCCGTTCTGCTCCGTCCACGAGGACTATCTCACCGCCGCCTTCGATGAGATCGACCGGGGCTACGGCGACACCGAGGCTTACCTCCGCGCAGCGCTCGGGCTCGACGACGCGGATCTGGGGCTGCTGCGCGAGCGCTTCCTGGAGTAGAGCGGCGAGTAATGCGGGGCGTATCAGCCCAGCATTGCGAACAGCCTCTGCCAGGCACCGGGATCGGTGACGGCCACGAATACCAGACCCGACAGCGCACCCCAGAGGTGGGCGTCGTGGTTGATCCTGCCCGTGGCCCGGCGCGCCGAATACCAGCTGTAGACGACGTAGGCCAGCGCGAACAGCGGCGCCGGTATTGGCACCGGCAGCGGCAGGATGAAGATCGAGTAGGTCGGGAAGTAGACGATGAAGGCGAACAGCACCGCGGAGATGGCGCCCGAGGCGCCCAGCGACGCATAGGCGGGGTTGTCCCGGTGCTTCACGAAGGTGCCGGCATGGCTCGCCAGCAGCCCGATCGCGTAGAGGATGACGAACGGCACCGTGCCGATGTGGCGCTCCAGCGGCAGGCCGAAGAAGAAGAACGTGATCATGTTGAAGGCGAGGTGGGGCACGTCGCCGTGGATGAAGCCGCTGGTGACGGCGGTGTGCCAGTCGCGCCCGCGGCGCAGACGGGCCGGGCGAAACAGGTTCGCCTCGATGATGCGCGGATTGGCGTACAGGCCCGCCAGGCTGACCGCTAGAGTCAGCACGAGCAGCGCGAGCGAGGCGGGATTGGCGGCTGGTGACATGGGTCTGCTCCGGAATTGGCCGTATGCTAGCACCCCGGCTGCTGCGCCGGTGCGCCCTCCGCACGGGCCGATGGGCATCTGCCCAGGGCATCTGCTAGTGTCGACCGGATGGACGAAGGCGACTACAGGGACCTGTTCCGCGACTGGCGCGTGCCGCTGCCCCCCGTCACCGATAATCCGGACGGCGAGCCTCGGCGGGTGGGCGTCGAGCTGGAGATGATCGGCCCCGGCGTGGCCGAGGTGAGCCGGCTGGTCGCGACCCACTTCGGCGGACAGGTGGAAGAGAAGAGCCGCTACGAGCACCTGGTGCACGGCGATCCCGCGGGCGACTGGGGCGTGGAGCTCGATTACGAATACCTGAAGCAGAAGGGCCGCGAGGAAGACCCGGAGTCCGATCTGGCAGCCTTCATCGACGAGGCCGCCGAGAGTCTGGTCCGTGCCGGCGCCGAGGCGGTGGTCCCGGTGGAGGTGGTCAGCCCGCCGCTGCCGATGGCACGCCTCGCCGAGGTCCAGTCACTGATCGCGCGGCTGCGCCATGCCGGCGCGCGGGGCACCGGGGCCGGCATCTCCTACGCCTTCGGCCTGCAGCTGAACCCGGAGCTGCCGTCCCTGGACGCCGGCACCGTCGTCGCCTATCTCAAGGCGTTCTTCTGCCTGTACGACTGGCTGGAGAAACGCTCGGCACCCGATTTCACGCGGCGGCTGACCCGTTTCATGGCGCCGTTCCCGGCACGCTACGTGCGCAAGGTGGTCGAGCCCGACTACCAGCCCGGGCAGGCGCGCCTGATCGACGACTACCTGGCGGACAATCCCACGCGCAACCGGGCGCTGGACATGCTGCCGCTGTTCCTCTATCTGGACGAGGAGCGGGTGCGCGCGGTCGTGGAAGACCCCCGGGTGAAGCCGCGCCCCACCTTCCACTACCGGCTGCCGAACTGCGAGATCGACCGGCCTTACTGGGGCATTCATCTCGCCTGGGCCGACTGGCTGAAGGTGGAGGCGCTGGCGGCGGACGCAACGAGGCTCGCGCGGATCTGCAGGGCCTACGCCCGCTGGCTGGACGAGCCGCTCGGGCACCTGCTGGAGGACTGGGCACGGGAGGTCGAGTCTTGGCTGGGCCAGACCGAAGGCCGCTGATCGGCATCACCGGCCCGCGCCGGGGGGCGTGGGGGCCGCGGGTCTGCGTGCATCTCGGCGTGCTTCTGGCCGGCGGCCGGCCGCACCACCTGCGGCCCGGAGACCGGGTCTCCACGGGCGATCTGGACGGCGTGATCGTCACCGGCGGGCACGACGTGGAGCCCGTACTCTACAAGGCCGAGGCCGAGGTGGAGGGCCGCTACGATCCGGAGCGCGACGCTTTCGAATCCGAGATCATCGACTGCGCGCTTGCCGACGGCACGCCGCTGCTCGGCATCTGCCGCGGTGCGCAGCTTCTGAACGTACGGCTGGGTGGCACTCTGTTCCAGGACCTGCGCAGCCGCCGCCATCGCACCTCCCATCGGCGCACGCTGCTGCCGCTGAAGACGCTGTGCGTGCGCGACGGTACCCGGCTGGCCGGCCTTCTCGGCGGACAGGAACTGAAGATCAACAGCCTGCACAACCAGAGCATCGACCGGCTCGGCGAGGGCCTGGCGGTGTCCGGCCGGGATCTCGACGAGATCGTGCAGGCCGTGGAGGAACCCCGGCGCCGCTTCCTCATGGGCGTGCAGTGGCATCCGGAATTCCTGCTGTATCTGTCCCGTCAGCGGCGGCTGTTCCGCCGGCTGGTGGCGGCGGCGCGGGACTATCGTGCGGGGGTCCCGCACGCTTGATCACCTATATCGGACTTTTCTTCACCGCCCTGCTGGCGGCCACGCTGCTGCCGTTCTACTCGGAGGTCCTGTTCGCCGGCCTGCTGGTGGAAGGCTACGACCCGCTGGCGCTGTGGTCGTGGGCGACGGCCGGCAACACGCTGGGCGGGGCGGTGAACTGGGCGCTCGCCCGTTTCTTCCTGCGCTTCGAGGACCGGCGCTGGTTCCCGTTCCGGGAGAAGAACCTGGGCCGCGCCCAGGCCTGGTTCCAGCGCTACGGCGTCTGGTCGCTGCTGATGGCCTGGGCGCCGATCGGCGGCGATGCGCTCACCTTCGTCGCCGGGCTGATGCGGGTGCGCTTCTGGCTGTTCCTGCTGCTGGTCGGCATCGGCAAGGGGGCCCGCTACGCCGTCGTGCTGTGGATGGTGGAGGGCGCGAGTCGAGCGGTCTCCTGACGCCGGCAAAATTGACAGGCCGGTCGGTATTCTGCATCTTTCCGCGGGCGGCTGATTCGGGGGAGCGCCGCCGGGGGTGCGAGCCCGGCCTGATCGCGGGGGAAAGACGTGGATGCCCGACCACCCTTGAGTCTGGCGGATAACCGCTACGCCCGGCGGGTGCTGCTCTGCCTGCTGTATTTCACCCAGGGATTCCCCTGGGGTTTCGCCACCGTCGCGTTGCTGGCCATCCTGAGCGAGGCGGGCCACGACAAGGCCCAGACGGCCACCGTGACGGCCATGGCGATCCTGCCCTGGAGCTTCAAGTTCGTCTGGGCACCGATGATCGACTCGCTGCGGTTCCCGGCGATGGGGTTGCGCCGCCCCTGGCTCATGTTTGCCCAGACCGCCATGGCCGCGACCTTGCTCGGCGCGGTCTATACCGGCGCACTGGAGAGCACGGGCACGCTGACCTGGATCGCCTGGGTGTTCTTCATCCACAACTGCTTCGCCTCGATGCAGGACGTGGCCGCGGACGCGCTGGCGGTGGACCTGCTGGACGACAGCGAGCGGGGCCGGGTCAACGGCTTCATGTGGGGCTCGAAGCTCGCCGGCATCGCGGTGGGCGGCGCCGGCATGGGCTTCGTGGCCGCCCGCTGGGGCATTCCGACGGCCGTCATCATCCAGGCGCTGATGGTGATCGCCGTGCTGGCAGTGGTCATCGCCTGGCCGGAGCGGGCCGGCGAGAAGCGGCTGCCCTGGAGCGCGGGACAGGCCCAGGGGGTCGCCGCTGGGCGGGATTTCGGGCCGCTGATCACACTGAAGGAACTGAAGCGCGCGTTCTCCAACCGCACCACGGCCACGCTGCTGATCTTCGGCATCATCCACGTCTCGACCGAGGGCCTGTTCTATCCCCTGACGACGGAGTTCTTCGTGCAGGGACTGGGCTGGACCGCGGAGCGGTTCTCCCGGGCCCAGGGGACCTGGGGCGTGCTCGGCGAACTGGTGGGCGCGCTGGCCGGCGGCTATCTCTGCGATCGCTACGGGCGCCGGCGCATGGCGGCGGCAGGACTCATGGTGCTCGCCGCGTCCATGGGCGGCTTCGGCCTGCTGTTCGCCGGTTCCTTCGATCCGGACGGCGGCCACGTGGTGCTATTGCCGGCCTTCAAGGGCGCCATGGCGTTCTCGACGGTCGCCATGTTCTCGCTCTACATGAAGGTCTCCTGGACGGCGGCCGCGGCCACCCAGTTCACGCTGTACATGGCCATGGGCAACCTGGGCTATGCGCTGGGCGCCAAGCTGCTGACCTGGCTGGATCTGGCCGGCTACGACCTGCGCCTGGACGAGCTCTACATGCTGGGCGGGATCATGCCGCTGCTCGCGCTGGTGCTGCTGATCGGACTGGATCCCGATGGCGTCGAGCGGCGCAAGATCGCCGAACGGGAGGCGCTGGCCGCGGCCGCGGGCTGAGTTAGACTGGGCCGATGGAGATGGATGACGCGGCTCCAAGGCCCTCCTCCCAGGGGATTTATGTCCTGGCGGCCCTCTGGGCCCTGGTGATGTTTGCCGCGGCGGTGGCGCCGCGGCTGGTGCCGGCCGAGGCCGCAAGTCCGGCGGCGACGGCCACGCTGGCGGTGCTGGCGCTGCTGAGCCTGGCCGCGCTGATCGCGGTGTGGCTGCTGCTGCAGACACTGCCCCGCCTGCACTCGCTGGGCCGGCTCCCGCGGGTGCTCGGCATCGCCCCCGCGGTACTGAATATCCTGGCCATCGCCTGGGTCTGGCACCTCATCACCGTCTGACGCGGGAGCGATTCTTCCGTATCATTGGGGATTGGCCCGGCCCGCCGATGGGCCCGAGAACGAAGAACTCAACGTGGAGAACCCTATGAAGATCGGTGTGCCCCGGGAGACATGGCCCGGCGAAAAACGCGTGGCCACTACCCCGGACGTGGTCGGCCAGCTGATCAAGCTCGGATTCTCGGTGCAGGTGGAGAGCGGCGCCGGCAGCGCCGCGGATTTCTCCGACGAGGCCTACAGCGAGGCCGGCGCGAGCATCGTCGAGAATGCTCATGAACTCTGGAAGACCAGCGACATCGTCATGAAGGTGCGTCCGCCGGAGAGCGAGGAGGTGGAGCTCCTGCAGGAGGGCCAGACTCTGGTGAGCTTCCTGTGGCCGGCCCAGAACGAGGATCTCCTGAACCGGCTCGCCGAGAAGAAGGTGACGGTGCTCGCGATGGACTCCGTCCCGCGCATCTCCCGCGCCCAGAAGATGGACGCGCTGTCTTCCATGGCAAACATCGCCGGCTACCGCGCCGTCATCGAGGCGGCCCAGCATTTCGGGCGCTTCTTCACCGGCCAGATCACCGCGGCCGGCAAGATCCCGCCCGCCAAGGTGCTGGTGATCGGCGCCGGCGTGGCCGGGCTGGCAGCCATCGGCGCCGCCCGCGGCATGGGCGCCATCGTGCGCTCCTTCGACACCCGCCCCGAGGTAAAGGAGCAGGTGGAGAGCATGGACGCCGAGTTCCTGATGCTCGAGTTCGAGGAGGAAGGCTCCGGCGAGGGCGGCTACGCCAAGGTGATGAGCGAGGAGTTCATCAAGGCCGAGATGGCGCTGTTCGCCGAGCAGGCGAAGGACGTGGACATCATCATCACCACGGCGCTCATCCCGGGCAAGCCGGCGCCGAAGCTCATCACCGCGGAGATGGTGGAGTCGATGAAGCCGGGCAGCGTCGTCGTCGACCTGGCCTCGGAGCAGGGCGGCAACTGCGAGCTGACCGAGCCGAACGAGGTGGTGGAGCAGCACGGCGTGACCATCATCGGCTACACCGATCTGCCGAGCCGGCTCGCAGCCCAGTCCAGCCAGCTCTACGGCACCAACCTGCGTCACCTGCTGACCGACATGACGCCGGAGAAGGACGGCAACATCGTCGTCGACTTCGACGACGAGGTGGTCCGCGGCGCCACGGTGGTGAAGGAGGGCGAGATCACCTGGCCGCCGCCGGCGCCGAAGATCAGCGCGGCGCCGCCGCCGAAGGCGGAAGCCGAGGCGCCGCCACCGCCGGTCGAGGAGAAGAAGCCGAGCCTGTGGGGCCCGCTCATCCTGTTCGGCGTGGGCGCGCTGGCGATGCTCGGGCTCGGTGCCGTCGCGCCGCCGTCCTTCATGCAGCATTTCACCGTGTTCGTGCTGGCCTGCTTTATCGGCTACATGGTGATCTGGAACGTGAAGCCGTCGCTGCACACGCCGCTGATGAGTGTCACCAACGCCATCTCCAGCATCATCATCATCGGCGCACTGCTGCAGATCTCCTCGCCCGTCGGCTGGATCGCCTGGATGGCGGGCTTCACCGCGCTCATCACGGCCGTGAATATCGCGGGTGGTTTCGCCGTCACGCAGCGCATGCTGCAGATGTTCCGCAAGTAGGAGACAGACATGCCACAGGGAATCGTCACCGTCGCCTACATCGGCGCAACCATCCTCTTCATACTTGCCCTGGGCGGGCTCTCCAATCAGGAGACCGCACGGCGGGGCAACTACTACGGCATGACCGGCATGGCCATCGCCCTGCTGGCCACCATCTTCGGCATCGTCACGGACAACTACGTGCTCCTGATCGTGGCGCTCGCCGTCGGCGGCACCATCGGTCTGCTGGTGGCGCGGCGTGTGCAGATGACGCAGATGCCGGAACTGGTGGCCATCCTGCACAGCCTCGTTGGCCTGGCCGCCGTGTGCGTCGGCTTCGTCAACTTCGGCGACCCGTCGGTGCACTTCACCGGCGTGGAGAAGACCATCCACGACGTGGAGACCTATCTCGGCATCCTCATCGGTGCCGTCACCTTTTCCGGTTCGGTGATCGCCTTCGGCAAGCTGTCCGGGCGCATCGGCGGCAATCCCATGCTGCTGCCCGCGCGTCACTGGATGAACCTTGGCCTCCTGATCGGGGCCATCTGGCTGGGTGCCGAGTTCGTCCAGCAGTCGGCGGCCGGCGGTGGCCTGTGGCCGCTGGTCTTCATGACCCTCATCGCCCTCGCCTTCGGCGTGCACATGGTGATGGCAATCGGCGGTGCCGACATGCCGGTGGTGGTATCCATGCTGAACAGCTACTCGGGCTGGGCGGCGGCAGCCACCGGCTTCATGCTCAGCAACGACCTGCTGATCGTGACCGGCGCGCTGGTGGGCTCGAGCGGTGCCATCCTGTCCTACATCATGTGCCGGGCCATGAACCGGAAGTTCCTGAACGTGATCGCCGGCGGCTTCGGCACCGGCGGCGGCATGGCCGCGGCGGGCGACGGTGAGGAAGGGGAGGTCAACCCGATCAGCCCGGAAGATACCGCGGCCCTGCTGGAGGACGCGAAGGAAGTGATGATCGTGCCCGGCTACGGCATGGCCGTGGCACAGGCCCAGCACATCGTCTACGAACTCACCCGAGTGCTGCGCGACAAGGGCGTAAACGTGCGCTTCGGCATCCACCCGGTGGCGGGTCGAATGCCGGGCCACATGAACGTGCTGCTGGCCGAGGCCAGGCTGCCCTACGATATCGTGTTCGAGATGGACGAGATCAACGACGATTTCCCCGACGTGGACGTGTCGATCGTGATCGGCGCCAACGACATCGTGAACCCTTCCGCCCAGGAAGTGCCGGACAGCCCCATCGCCGGCATGCCGGTGCTGGAAGTGTGGAAGGGCAAGACCACGATCGTGCTGAAGCGCAGTATGGCCACCGGCTACGCCGGTGTGCAGAACCCGCTGTTCTTCAAGGAGAATACGCGCATGCTGTTCGGCGACGCCAGGGAGAGCCTGGATGCCGTCCTGAAGGCCCTCTGAGCGCTCCGTGGCCGAAAAAACGATCACGAAGATCCTCGTCGCGAACCGGAGCGAGATCGCGATCCGGATCGTGCGCGCCGCCTACGAGCTGGGGCTCGAGGCGGTCAACGTCTATTCCGACGAGGATCATCTCACCCTGCATCGCTTCAGCGGCCACGAGGCCTACCGGATAGGCCACGGCCTCACGCCCACCGGCGCCTACCTGGACATCGACGAGATGCTGCGGGTGGCGCGCCAGTCCGGCTGCGATGCCGTGCATCCCGGCTACGGCTTCCTGTCCGAGAACCCTGACTTCGCCGAGGCCTGCGCGCAGGCCGGCATCACCTTCATCGGCCCGAAACCCGAGGTGATGCGCCGGCTCGGCAACAAGGTGCAGGCCCGCGAACTCGCCGAGGCCGCCGACGTGCCGGTGATGCCGGCTACCGAGCCGCTGCCGGACGACCCGGCCGAGATCTCCCGCCTGGCGGCGGAGGTCGGCTACCCCGTGATGCTGAAGGCGAGCTGGGGCGGCGGCGGCCGGGGCATGCGGGTCATCGAGGACGAGCGCGAACTGCACAGCCAGATCGACATGGCCCGCCGCGAGGCGAAGTCCGCCTTCGGCAACGACGAGGTGTACCTGGAGAAACTGGTACGCCGGGCCCGCCACGTCGAGGTGCAGGTGCTGGGCGACGAGCACGGCAACGTGGTGCACCTGTTCGAGCGCGACTGCAGCGTGCAGCGCCGGCACCAGAAGGTGGTGGAGCGCGCGCCGGCGCCCTATCTGGACGAAGCGGCCCGCGAGGACATCTGCAACGCCGCGCTGCGGCTCGCCCGCTCGGTGGACTACACCAATGCGGGCACCGTCGAGTTCCTGCAGGACGTCGACACCGGCGCCTACTACTTCATCGAGGTCAATCCGCGGGTGCAGGTGGAGCACACCGTCACGGAGCAGGTGACCGGGCTCGACATCGTCAAGAGCCAGATCCAGATTGCCGCCGGCGGGCGCATCGGCGACCCGGCCACCTGCGGTGTTCCCGCCCAGGCCGATATCCGTATGCGCGGCTCCGCGCTGCAGTGCCGGGTGACCACCGAGGACCCGCGCAATAACTTCATCCCGGATTTCGGCCGCATCGTCGCCTACCGCAGCCCGGCGGGGCCGGGCATCCGCCTGGATGCCGGCACCGCTTACTCGGGCGCGGTCATCACGCGTCACTACGACAGCCTGCTGGTGAAGGTCACCGCATCGGGTCAGAACGACCTGGAGGCCGTCGATCGCATGCGCCGCGCCCTGGGCGAATTCCGCGTGCGCGGCGTGGAGACCAACCTGGAGTTCCTGCAGGGGCTGGTGACCCACCCGCGCTTCCTCGAGGCCGATTACAACACCCGCTTCATCGACGAGACGCCGGAGCTGCTCGATCTGCCGCTGCCCCAGACCCATGCCACGAAGCTGGTGCACTACATCGGCGAGGTCATCGTCAACGGTAATGCCCAGGTGGAAGGGCGCGCACGGCCGGCGAGCCGCCGGGCACCGGAGCCGCCGCCGCTGCCCGATCTGCCGGTGACCGACGGCGTGCGCCAGATACTGGAGCGCGACGGGCCCGAGGCCGTCGCCCGCTGGCTGAAGGAGCAGCCGGTGCCGGTGGTGACCGACACCACGTTCCGCGACGCCCACCAGTCGCTGCTCGCCACCCGCATGCGCTCGATCGACATGCTGAGGATCGCGCCGCACTACGCCCGTCTCATGCCCGGCCTGTTCTCCGTGGAGTCCTGGGGCGGGGCCACTTTCGACGTGGCCATGCGCTTCCTGAACGAGGATCCGTGGCAGCGCCTGGCGGACCTCTCCGAAGCCATGCCGAATCTCATGCAGCAGATGCTGCTGCGGGCATCGAACGGCGTCGGCTATACCAACTACCCGGACAACGTGGTGCGCCACTTCACCCACCGGGCGGCCGAGGCCGGCGTCGACGTCTTCCGCATCTTCGACTGCCTGAACTGGGTGGAGAACATGCGCGTCGCCATCGACAGCGTGCGCGAGACCGGCAAGATCGCCGAGGCGGCCATCTGTTACACCGGCGACATCCTGGACCCGGCCCGCCCCAAGTACGACCTGGCCTATTACGTGGAGCTGGCGAAGCAGCTCGAGGCGGCCGGCGCCCACATCCTGGCCATCAAAGACATGGCCGGGCTGCTGAAGCCCGCAGCCGCGACGAAGCTGATTACCGCGCTGAAGCAGGAGATCGACCTGCCCATCCATTTCCATACCCACGACACCAGCGGCGCTGCGGTCTCCAGCATCCTGGCGGCAGTGGCCGCCGGTGTGGATGCCTTCGACACCGCCATGGACGCGATGAGCGGCCTCACCTCCCAGCCCTGCATGGGCTCTGCGGTGGCGGCGCTGAAGTTCACCGAGCATGACACCGGCCTGGACGAGACCCGCATCCGCACCCTGTCCAACTACTGGGAGCAGGTGCGCGGCCAGTACGCGGCGTTCGAACCCGACATCCGCGCCGGCGCCTCCGAGGTGTATCTGCACGAGATGCCCGGCGGCCAGTTCACCAATCTCAAGGAGCAGGCGAACTCGCTCGGTATCGGCCGGCGCTGGCACGAGGTGGCGCGGGCCTATGCGGACGTGAACGTGGCCTTCGGCGATATCGTCAAGGTGACGCCGTCTTCGAAAGTAGTGGGCGACATGGCACTGATGATGGTGACCCAGGACATCACCATCGAAGAGGTGTGCGATCCGGAGCGCGACATCTCCTTCCCCGACTCGGTGGTCGCCTTCTTCGCCGGCGAACTCGGCCAGCCGCCCGGCGGCTTCCCGCGCGACCTGCAGAAGAAGGTGCTGCGGGGGAGAGAACCTCTCACCGACCGCCCGGGCAAGCATCTGGAGCCCGTGGACCTGGAAGCAGAACGCGAGAAGCTGTCGGATGCCATCGGCCGCCCGGCCTCCGAACTGGACCTGGCCAGCCACAGCATGTACCCGAAGGTCTTCGGCGAGTTCGAGACCCATTTGCAGGAATACGGCGACGTGAGCGTCCTGCCGACCCACGTGTTCTTCTACGGCATGGAGCCCGGCGAGGACATCACGGTCACCATCGTCGAGGACGGACGCCAGGCGGTGATCCGTTATCTCACGGCCTCGGAGGCCGACCCCGAGGGCGTGCGCCACCTGTTCTTCGAGGTGAACGGCTGGCCGGCCTCGGTGCGCATCGCCGACAACGCGCTGGCCCACGACAAGGTCGTGCGCGAGCGCGCCGACCTTTCCAATTCCAGCCACGTCGCCGCGCCGATGCCGGGCCTGGTGGTCTCCGTCGCGGTCGAGCCGGGCCAGAAGGTGGAGCGGGGCGATCCGCTGCTGACCATGGAAGCCATGAAGATGGAGACAGCGGTCTCGGCCGAGCGCGACGGCACCGTCAAGCGGGTGGTCTCCGGCCCCGGCGCCCAGGTCGAGGCGAAGGATCTGCTGATCGAGTTCGAGTAAGCTCGGCTCAGGCGAGGAAGGCGTCGATGCCGGCCAGGCAGGCCGGCTCGTTCAGCATGGGCACGTGGCCCCGGTTCGGCACGGATAGCACCTCCAGGTCCGGTTTCGCGGCGCGCATCTTCGCCACGATCTCGTCGGTGAGGATGTCGGAGAGCACGCCGTGGATCACGAGCGTCGGCGTCTCCGCCAGGCTGGCGAACAACGCCCAGGGCTCCTCCAGTTCACCGCCCACCTCGCGCAGCGCATCGCCGATCTTCGGATCGCAGTCGAGCCGAGGCACGCCTTGCTCGTCCTCCCGGTAGCCGGTGTGCGCGTAGGCGAGCCAGTCTTCGTCGCTGAGGTCGGGGTAGGCGACGCCGTAGTTGGCCTTCGACAGGGCGACGGCATCTTCCCACGAGCGGACCTCGGGCGACTTGCCCGCATAGCCCATGATGCGTGCCAGGCCTTCGGGCGCGACCTCGGGACCGACGTCGTTCAGTATGACCCTGTCCACCAGTTGCGGGCGGCGCTGGTTCAGCGTCATGGAGACCAGCCCGCCCAGCGACGTGCCCAGGCACGCTATCCGTTCGAAACCCAGTTCCGCGACGAGCTTCTCCACGTCGCGCACGTAGGTGAGCGGATGATAGTTCCGCCATTCGGGGTCGTAGTCGGACAGGCCGCGGCCGCGGAAGTCCGGCGCGATCACGCGGCGTCCCGGTGACAGGTCGTGCGACAGGTGATGGGCAATGGCCCCGAAATCTCTGCAGTTGCGTGTGAGGCCGGGCAGGCAGAAGA
This sequence comes from uncultured Woeseiaceae bacterium, assembly GCA_964421805.1. Classification (GTDB taxonomy): domain Bacteria; phylum Pseudomonadota; class Gammaproteobacteria; order Steroidobacterales; family Woeseiaceae; genus Lentisalinibacter. The sequence continues at coordinate 1,714 of CAYQZN010000042.1, read as the reverse complement.
CCGGCGGCCGCTCATCGGCGCCCCCCTGCGGACGATAGTCGCGGTAGTGCAGCCGCAGGCCGTCCCCGCTCTCGTAGTACTCGTCGCTGTAGTTGCCGGCGCCGGCATGTTCAGCGGGATCGTTCATGGCACTGCCCTCACACTGCCGTGTCGGCGTAGTCCTTGCGCAGCTCGCGCTTCAGCACCTTGCCGTTGGGGTTGCGGGGCAGCTCGGCGACGAAGGCCACCCCGGCCACCCGCTGCTGCTTGCCCACCCGTTCGTTGATCCAGGCCGCGAGCGCATCGGCCCCGACGTCGGCGTCGTCGCTGCGCACGACCACCGCCAGGGGCGTCTCGCCCCATTTCTCGCTGGGCACGCCGATCACGGCCACGTCCGCCACGGCGGGATGCCGCGCGGCCACGGCCTCGATGTCGGCCGGGTAGATGTTCTGCGCACCCGAGAGGATCATGTCCTTCTTGCGGTCGACGAGATAGAGGAAGCCTTCCTCGTCCAGGCGGCCGATGTCGCCGGTGCGCAGCCAGCGCCGGCCCCCGGCATCGGTCCAGGTGGCCTCCTCGTTGGCGTCGTCCCGGTTCAGGTAGCCGGTCATCAGCAGCCGGCCGTAGCCGACGATCTCGCCCGGCTCGCCCGGCGGCATCACCTCGTCGTCGCTGCCCAGGATCACGATGTCCTGGCCCGGGCAGGGACGGCCCACGGAGTTCATGCGCAGGGCGGCGTCCTCCGGCTGCAGCGTGGTGACCAGCCCCTCGGTGAGGCCGTAGAGCTCGATGAAATCGCTGCAGATCTCGTCGTAGATGCGCTGCTTCAGCGACTCGTGCAGCGGCGAGCCGCAGCACATGAGGCTGTCCAGGCTCGAGAGATCGTGCTGTCCCACCGCGGGATGCTCGAACAGGCGCTGGAACTGCACCGGCACCATGGCGGAGTGCGTGATTCCTTCCTCCGCGACCGTGGAGAGGAAGCGCTCCACGTCGAAGGCCGGCATGACCACGATGGTGCCGCCGCACCAGAAGGTGGCCAGCATCGCCACCCAGGTGATGTTGGAGTACAGCCCCAGCGAGCACAGCGTGCGCGCGCCGCCGTGGTAGCGCAGCGCCAGCGCCATGTCGTAGGCCCACGCAGCCCGGCACTGGTGGGAGTGCACGATGCCTTTCGGCAGCCCGGTGGTGCCGGAACTGTAGATGATGTTGCACTCGTCGCCGGCGGCCACCGGGTAGCCGCTGTCCCGGGCCGGGTGATGATCGCGCCAGGCGGTGTAGTCGGTGAAACCCTCGGCGGACGCGCCGAGTCCATCGTGGCCGATCATGCGGCCGGTGAGTTCGGCGGGCAGGTCTTCGCCCATCGCGGTCAGCCGGCCCACGTGCTCATGGGAGGCGATGACCGCCTTCGCGCCGCTGTCGCGGATGAGCGTGAGGATGCCCTCGTCGCTCACCGAGACGTTCAGCGGCACGGCGACGAAACCGCCGTAGATCGTCCCGAACAGGGCTTCGGCCATCTCCAGGCCGTTGCGCATGAGGATGACGACCCGGTCGCCCGGTTCGAGGCCGAGCGCAGTCAGGCCGGCGGCCACGCGCCCGAGGCGCTCACGATACCCGGACCAGGAGAGCGTCTCCCCGTTGCAGATCACCGCCGGCTTGTTCGCCAGCCAGCGTGCGTTCAGATCGATGATGCCGGGCAGATAGGCTTCCCCGGCGCTGAACCAGGCCATATGCGATC